>DATFKK010000177.1 GCA_035268685.1 Candidatus Krumholzibacteriia bacterium
CCGGGATCGTTTCCAGGAACTCCGAGCGGATCGTCGGCGCACTCATGACGATCTCCCGCTGCGTCGCAGGCGCAGGATGCTCCGCCCGCTGCTCTCGAGGTCGAAGGGTGCGCCATCGTAGTCGCCGGTGAGGTCCTCCAGAGCGAAGCCGGCCTCGGAGAACATCGACGTCAGCTCGTCGACCCCGAACAGCATCACCCTCTCCTCGTAGCGCTCCACCACTTCGTCGCCGTCCGGCGCCGACAGTTCGATGGTCTTCACCACACGCGGCGGATCGTCGTCGACCCGGCGACGCTCGACCACACGCATGTCATCGGCTCGACGTTCACTCCGCGGAACCAGATCGCGCCGCAGGACGACGGGATTCGGGACGTCGAGCACGATCACCGCCGAGGTCACACGCGCCATCTCACGCGCGAGTTCCGCGTGGGCGTCGAAGGACTCGAAGTATCCGAAGCTGGTGAACATGGACAGCGTGGATTCGAAGCAACGATCGGCGAACGGGAGCCGGCGCATGTCACCGCGGACGAGCCGGGGCACGGAGTCCAGCGCTTCGAAGACACGCGCGGCCTCGGCGAGCAGTACCGGACTCAGATCGATCCCGACCGCCCGCGCCCCTCGCTCGTAGAGGACACGGAGGTAGCGCCCGGGGCCACAGGCGAGGTCAAGCACCCGCCGGCCGGCCAGCGTGTGGGCCGGGAACAGCGTGTCGATCGCGCGGCGCGCCTCTTCGCGGTCACGATGCGCGTACAGACGCAGGTACCTCTCGCCGAAGGACTCCTCGAACCAGTTCACTCCTGCGCCTCCGTCGCGGCCGCCCACTCGCGGACCCCGAAGCCCCGCGGGTCCAGGGGAAGCAGCCAGGGCTCGTCGCAATCGATCCGCTGGAGCGTGTCGCCGGCGAAGGCGTCGTCACGCTGCGGATACTCGAGCATCGCGTGCAGGCCACGGCTCTCGCGGCGGAATCCCGCCGACCGGATGATCAACTCGCCGAGCAGCGTCAGATTCCGGAGTTCGGCCAGATCGGGCTCCATGGAGTGCAGCGCCGCGTAGTGCTCGGCGTCGCGGGCCAGGGTCGCGAGGCGGTCCCGGGCCACCGTCAGGCGCTCTTGCTCACGGACGATGCCGACGTAGTCCCACATGGTCTTCCGGGCGACCTCCCAGTCGTGCTTCAGAGCGGTGGGGTTCATGGGATCGCGTCCGTTGCCGAACTCCAAGGGGTCGGCACGCGGCGGTTCGCCGATCTCCTCCCAACGGCCCAGGAGGTCTTCACTGGCCGCGTGCGCCAGCACCAGGGCCTCGAGCAGACTGTTGCTCGCCAGGCGGTTCGCTCCGTGCAGTCCGGTGCAGGCGGCCTCTCCGATCACGTACAGGCCCGTGAGGTCACTCCGCGCCGCCCCGTCGACGACGATCCCGCCACACTGGTAGTGCGCGGCCGGCACCACGGGCAGAGGTTCCCGCGTCATGTCGAGCCCGACCTCACGGCAGCGGGCGGAGATCGTGGGAAAGCGTTCTTCGACGAAGTCCCGGTCGAAGATCGTCGTGTCGAGCAGCACGTGGGTCTCCGCTCGGCTCTTGCACTCCTGATCGATACAGCGCGCCACGACGTCCCGTGGCGCGAGATCCGCGCGCTCGTGGTAGCGGCCCATGAAGGCTTCGCCGTCGAGGTTGCGCAACACCGCGCCCTCGCCGCGCACCGCCTCGCTGATCAGGAAGTTCGTTGCGCGCGGATGGAACAACGACGTCGGGTGGAACTGCACGAATTCCAGATCGGCGAGTGTCGCGCCCGCTCGCCAGGCCATGGCCAGACCGTCGCCGGTCGCGATGTCCGGATTCGAGGTGTAGCGGTACACCTTCCCGCAGCCGCCGCTGGCGAGGAGGACCGCACGGGCCTGCACGTCGAACTGGCGACCGTCGTGCCGGTCGAGCACGCGTGCCCCGACCACGCGGTCCCCTCCCGCGCGGAGCAGGTCCACGGCCATGTGGTCCTCGGCGAGTCGGATGCGCGGATGGCTCCGCACGCGGGCCACGAGGCCGGATTCGATCTCGCGGCCGGTGAAGTCGCCCGCATGGACGATTCGTCGGTGGGAGTGGCCACCCTCGCGGCCCAGGCGATACGACCCGTCGCGCTCGCGCGAGAAATCGATCCCGTGGGCGACCAGATCGTCGATCATCGCCGGGCCCCGCTGCACCACGGCCCGGACGACGTCGTCACGGCAGATTCCCGCGCCCGCCTCGAGGGTGTCGGCCAGATGATCCCCGAAGGAGTCCGTGCGATCGAGCACCGAGGCGATCCCGCCCTGGGCGTAGTTGGTGTTGCTCTCGGAGATCCGTTTCTTGGTCACCAGGAGTACGTCGACGGCACGGGCGAGGGCCAGGGCGGCCCGCAGACCCGCGATTCCGCTTCCGATGACGAGAACTTCGGTCTTCATGGCCGGTCCGGTCGGAGGAGTCGGCCCGACATGGTAGGCCAAAGGCCCCGCGGATGCGACGAACGACTCGAGGCATTGCAGGTTGCGGCACTGCGCGCCGCGACGCGGCAGGCTGAGGCACGAGGCGTTCCGGTCATCGGCGCAAGCTGCGCCGCAAGTCGTTGGAATGCAGTGGATTCACGCACTCCGACCCTTGGCATGTGCCTTGCGATCCAGCAACGCGTCGCGCCGGCCCGTCCGCCGCGGCCGCTCGAATCCAATGCCCGGGAGGCGTTCCGTGTTCGTCAAGCGCTCGATCATCGTGGCCACCATCGGCCTCCTCGTCCTGAGCTCGGGGTGCGGAGACGACATCGACGACGCGCGTTCGGTCGTCGAGGTCGCGTCCGTGGCCGAGAACGGGATCTTCGTCTGCGGGATCTACGACGCCGGCCAGGACAAGCTCTTCCCATCGGCCGACGACATCGTTCCGCCGGGCCACGTGCTCGTCCGCCTGCAGAACCGGTCGTACGACGACCTGATCACGGCCGAGAGCCTCGAGCCCTTCGGAGACTTCGTCGTGACCGGAGTCCAGGTCGAGTGGGTCCCCGTGACCGGGTCGACTTCGGGGGAGCAGCTCGCGAACCTGCGGCGCTTCGACTACTCCGCACAGTACGACGTGATGATCCCGAAGGACTCGCAGGTCGAGTTCAACGTCATGGTCGTGCCCTTCGCCATGAAGGAAGACCCGTACTTCCAGAATCTCGTCGATGCCTACGGCGGTGACGGCTCCACCCCGCCGTTCACGGCCGGCGCCCGGATCACCTTCACCGGCCACGACAGTGGCGACGAGCGCGAGGTCCAGTTCTCCGGCTTCGCCATCGTCGAGTTCATCGGCGTGATCGTCGACGACAACTGATCCGACCGACGACTTCCGTCGCAGCCCGACGCGAGGAGGGGCGGCACTTCGGTGTCGCCCCTTCGTCGTTCCGGGGGTCACGCGTCGACGGTGCCCACCACGCCGGGCAGGATCCCCAGCGCGGCCAGCGGGTCGGGCGAATCCCACGCGATCGCGGCGGTGAGTGCGTACACCGGGAGGCCCGGATCATGGGCCACGATCCGTTCCCGGTTCTTCTCGGGACACAGGATCGCGCGGGCGCCCAGGTCATGCGCCCAGTCCACGACCTCGGCGATCTCCCGGGCGGTCGGCCTCCAGTGGTCCCGTGCCCGCCAGACACCGAGCATCGGTACCTCCAGCGCCGCGAGCGTCGCCTCGAAACTCCGAGGACGCGCGAGACCGCTGAGACCGACGACGGGCGTCGCGAAGGGCACCGGTGTCGCGTCCGCCCGTTCCCCACCGGGGTCGATCCATCCCGTGGGCTCGAGCCGGAATCCCACGCAGGGCCGGTCGGCGTGCTCGTTGGGCAGGGCAGTGGTCGAACCGGTCGGACGTCGGACGAGGATCGCGTCGGCCCGCGTCAGCGCCTTCACCCCCTCCCGTGCGGGTCCCGAGGGAAGCGGCCGCGGGGATCGGATCAGATCCCGCTCGAGAACGATGGCAAGGCGCCGCGAGGCGCGCGCCCGGGTCTGGAAGCCGTCGTCGAGCAACACGATATCCGCTCCGCCGCGGCTCGCCGCGGCGTGGGAGCGCCGCCGATCGGCCCCGAGGTGGACGTCCAGGCCGCGCTCGCCGAGCCACGCCGGCTCGTCTCCGCCTCCAGCCGCGCCGTAGCCGCGGCTGAGGACCGCCACGCGCAGTCCGCGGTCCCGAAGACGCGAGCCGAGATCCTCGACGACGGGGGTCTTGCCGGTCCCCCCCACGCGCAGGTTTCCCACGGCCACGCTCGGAGGCGTCGGCGGGAGTGGACGCTCGCCGCGGATCCCACGATGGACCGCCGCCGCCACCGCGTACAGCTGCCCGACAGGGCTCAGGAACCCGGCCCAGAAGGAATCGGGTGCATGATCGAGCGCATCGAGGGCCCGGACGACGGGAGCCCGGCGATCGACGACGATCATCCCGCGTCGGCCCCGGCCCGCGACCAGGCCGCGGTTCCCCCGGGGTCGGCCTTCGGGCCGGAGGCGGGCCGCGTTCCCCCGAGAAGCTCCGCGAGCCGCTCCCCGGCGGCCTCGATCCCGGCCTCCGCGGGACCCACGTGAAGCGGAGCCGAGACGCGGAGCGACAGCCGGTCGCCCGGCCGCGGGATCTCGAAGCGGTCCCAGCTCCCAGGGGCCACCCAGGGGCGCCCCCCCGTCCGCCGGAGTGCCACGATCGGCACGTCCGCCCGCTGCGCGACGCGCAGGACGCCGTTCTGGACCATGCCCCGCGGTCCGCGCGGACCGTCGACGGCCAGGCCCAGCCGGCCGCCCTGCCTCAGCACGCGCAGCGCACCGCGGCCCGCTGTGATCGCGCGCGAGGAGGAGCTCCCGCGCAGGGTCGCGAAGCCCTGACGCTCCAGGATCCGGGCCAGGAGTTCGCCGTCGCCCGAGCGGCTCGTGAGGACCGACACGTCGAGGTCCCGGACCACCCACAACAGGGGCCAGAGCTCACCGTGTCGACAGGCGAAGATCATGGGCTGCCCGGCACGTGCGCACTCGAGCACGCCGGACGAGTCGTCCACCCGCCAGCGCACCACTCGACACAGGAACGCGTCGCCCAGGGCCACGAGCCCGGCGAGGCGAGGTGGGGACACGGGTGGTCGCACGTTCAGTCCGTCCCGTTCGCGGTGGTGCCGAGGCGCTCGAGCGCGAGCGCGGCGACGCGATCGAAGCAGCCGGGCTCGCCCAGTCGGCGTCGCAGTTCCCGGGCGTCGCTTCGCTGCTGCGCGCGCACCGACTCGTCGGGGTCAAGGAACAGTGCGTCCAGACGATCGGCAATCGCCCCCGGTGTCAATGCGTCCTGGAGAAGCTCGGGAAACGCCCTCCGGCCGAGCACGATGTTGGCCATTCCGATGTGCTCGACCGTCGCCAGGCGTCGGGCGATCCGGTACGAGAGCCCACCCGTCCGGTACACGATCAGATGCGGGGTCTCGGCCAGGGCGGCTTCGACCGTCGCCGTTCCGCTGCACACCACCGCCGCCTCGCTGCGTCGCAGCTCGTCGAAGAGCGTGCCCTCGACGGGTCGCGCCCCCACGTCGAGCAGCGGCCGCAGCCACTCGGTCTCGACGCCGGAAGCCCGGCTCACCCGCACGTCGATCGCGCGGTCGGCACGGTCGCCCAGCCGCCGGACTCCCTCGGCGAGGATCGGCGCGAGACGCGTGAGTTCCTGAGGACGGCTCCCCGGGGCGACCAGCAGGCCTCGACGCTCCGGCGGGTCCGACGCCAGAGCATCGGCGTGGGCGTCGACGAGTGGATGGCCCACGAACACGGCGTCGATCCCGGCCCCGCGGTAGTGGTCGACTTCGAAGGGAAAGATCACCGCGCAGCGCTCGACGCTCGCACGCAGGCGGCCGAGCCTCCACCGTGCCCAGGACCAGGTCTTGGGAGGGATGAAGTCGAGCGTCGGAATCCCGCGCCGGCGCAGTCTGCCCGCGAGGCGAACGTGGAAGCCCGGGTAGTCCACCGGCAGGAAGAGGTCGACGCCCTCGGCCGCGGCGCGCGCTTCGAGCTCTCGTGCCAGGCGGAACAGGCGGGGAAGGTGGCGGACGACCTCGCCGAATCCCATGACCGCCAGGTCCTCGGAGCGCGCCCAGGGCTCGACTCCGGCCGCGCGACCGTGCGGGCCCACCACCCCGACCAGGCGAAGACCCTCGTCGCGTGCCCGGAGGGCCCGGGCCACCCGGGACACGTAGAGGTCCCCGCTCGCCTCGCCGGCCGACAGGAAGATACTGGGCCGCGTCACACTCGGACTCAGCGCACGATTCCGCGATGCGCGCGCGCGAAGAAGTCCTCGAACATGTCGCTGATGGTGTCGCGTCCGCCGGCCAGGATCTGTTCCAACGCTTCCTCACGGCGGAGTCCCCGCCGGTAGAGGAAGCGGTAGGCCTCCTTCACGCGGGCCACCTGCCCTGCGTCGAAGCCGCGGCGTTCCAGACCGATGGTGTTCACACCCGCGGGAATCGGCGGCACCCCCGCCACCTTCACGAAGGGCGGCACGTCCTTGGAGATGCGACTGAGGCCGCCGATGAAGCTGTGGGCTCCGATGTTCACGAACTGGTGGACGGCGGTCATGCCTCCGATGATCGCGAAGTCGTCCACGTGCACGTGCCCGGCGAGATTCACCGAGTTCGCCATGATCACGTGATCACCGAGCTGGGAATTGTGGGCCACGTGCGCATAGGCCATGAGGAGACAGCCGCTCCCGATCGACGTGGTCTCGTCCTCCTCGGTGGCGAGGTTGACGGTCACGTACTCGCGGATGGTGTTGTCGTCGCCGATGACGACCATGGAGTCGGCACCCTCGTACTTGAGGTCCTGCGGGGCCGTCCCGATCACCGCGCCGTGATAGATGCGATTGCGTGCACCGATCACCACCCGGTTCTCGAGCACGACGTTGCTGCCGATCTCGGTCTGGTCCCCGACGACCACGTCGGGACCGATGATGCTGTAGGGGCCCACGATCACCCCGCGCCCGAGACGGGCTTCGGGATGGACCAGGGCCGTCGGGTGGATTTCGCCCAACAACGCCGTCTGCGAACCGCGCATGGGATTCTTCGGCATCGAATCCATCTCCTCGGTCAACGATCCACGACCGCGGCCAGCAGTTCGGCCTCGGCCACGACCTCGCCCGCGACCCGCGCCACACCCTGCATCTTGCAGGTGTGCCGCCGGAACTTGAGCATTTCGAGTTCGAACTCGACCTGGTCGCCCGGCAACACCGGTTTGCGGAAACGGCATTTGTCGATCGAGCTGAAGTACACGAGCTTCGTCTCGGGCTGTTCGAGCAGGCTCATCATGAGCACGCCCCCACACTGGGCCATGGCTTCCACCACGAGCACCCCTGGCATGATCGGGTGACCGGGGAAATGACCCTGGAAGAAGGGCTCGTTGATCGAGACGTTCTTGAGTCCTCGCACCTTCTCCCCCGGCTGCACCTCGAGGATGCGGTCGACGAGCAGGAAGGGGTAGCGATGCGGGAGGATGTCCATGATCGCGCGGATGTCCCAGTACTCGGGCTTCTTGCTCCGGTAGATCCGCTTCGTACCGGCTTCGAGGGCGCTGACCCGCCGCACGAAGTTCACGTTCGGCCCGTGACCGCTCTTCAGGCTGATCACGTGCCCCTTGATCGGCGTGCCCAGCAGACTGAGATCGCCGATCAGGTCCAGGATCTTGTGCCGCACGAACTCGTCGGGGAAACGCAGGGGCTCGTCGTTGAGGATCTCGTCCTCGCCGACGACGAGGGCGTTGCTCAGGGTTCCGCCCTGGATCAGGCCCTGCGAGCGGAGGTGGTTGACTTCGCTCTTCAACGCGAAGGTCCGTGACGGCGCGATCTCCCGGGCGAAGACCTCGGGTGTGAGATCGAAGCTGGCGTACTGGGTGCCGATGACCGGGTTCGGATACTGGATCGTGAAGCTCACGCGGAAGCCGTCGTAGGGAATGGCCGTGATGCCGATTCCCTCCTTGCTCCACTGCACCGGGTTGCGGATCTCGAGCGCGTGCGCCGGCACACCCTGGTCGACGATCCCCGTCGCGAGGATTCCGTCGACGAATTCCTTGCAGCTACCGTCCTGCGGCTCGGGAGGCTCGGTGCCGTCGAGCTCGAGGATGCAGTTGTCGATCTGCAGCCCGTAGACGGTCGCGAGTACGTGCTCGACCGTCGAGATGCTCACACCGTCGCGGACCAGCGTGGTGTTCCGGGCGAAGGGGACGTTCTCCGGCACCTGGGACACGTGCGCGGGGATGTCCACCGTGCGCCCGTCCTGGGTCACGCGGAACGACACGCCGGAGTTCGGCTCGGCGGGAAGGAAGCGGACCGTCGAAGCCTGGCCGGTGTGGATCCCGACGCCCTCGAAGGTCACCGCGTCCCGAAGAGTTCTCTGTTGGCGCAGCACCTAGGCGTTCTCCAGGTCGTCCACGCGACGCTTCAGCCGGGAGATCTCCTCGGCGTACTGCGACAGGCGCGAGAGGCGGGCTTGTATCCGCTTCCAGTCGGAGTGGTCGCGCGCGGGGTACCCCGCGACCGTGGCCTCGTCGGCCACGGACCCACTGACGCCGGCCTTCGCGGCCACCCGCACGCGATCGCCGATCCGGAGGTGGTCGGCCACTCCGGCCTGGCCGCCGAAGATCACATCGTCCCCGATCGAGCAGCTGCCCGAGATCCCCGTCTGCGCCGAGATCGCGGTCCGCCGACCGATCTGCACGTTGTGCCCCACCTGTACCAGATTGTCGAGCTTCGATCCGGCACCGATCACGGTCTCGCCGGTGGTCGCGCGGTCGATGCAGGCGTTGGCGCCGATTTCGACGTCCTCCTCGATCACCACGTTGCCGATCTGGGGGATCTTGTGCACGGCCGCTCCCTCGCGCGCGTATCCGAAGCCGTCGGATCCGATCACCGCCCCCGCGTGCACGATCACCCGGTCGCCCACCCGACAGTGCTCGCGGATCACGACCCGTGGGTACAGGAGCGCGTCGCCGCCCAGGGTCACCCCGGCCATCAACACCGATCCCGCGCCGATCACGGCGCGGTCTCCCACCCTACACCCTGGGCCGACCACGGCGAAGGGCCCGATGTGGACGTCCTCACCGAGACGAGCGTCCGGGTCCACGAAGGCCCGCGTGTCGATACCGGGCGGGAAGAGGTCCTCTCGTTTCGGCGCGAATTCCGCCAGGGCCCTCGCGAAGGCCACGGCAGCGTCGGCCACGCGGATCGCGGGAAGTGAGCATTCCAGGCCATCGCCGAGGATCACGGCCGAGGCTCGCGTCGACGCCAGGTCTCGCTGGTACCGCGGATCGGCGACGAAGGTGCAGTCCCCGGCCTCCGCGTCGCGAATCCCCGCGAGGCCCCGGACCATCAGGTCCGCGGGTCCGTCGAGGCGACCCCCGACACGCTCCGCCAGCGTCTTGAGATCGATCTGCATGATCGGTTGAGGGCGTCTCCGCGCGCCAGGTCGCCGATGGTGCCGCCGGCTCCGACGGCTGTCAATCCACAAACCGGGCGTCGCGGGGTGACGTCACTCGTCCTCGCTCCCCTGCTCGAGCTCCTCGAGGACCCGTTCGGTCAGGTCGATGCCTTCGCTCATGTAGACCACGTTGATGGTGGCGCGGTCGATGATGATGTCGAAATCGCCCTCCGCGCCCAACCGCTCGACCACGGTCGTGATCTGCTCGTTGATCGGGGCGCTCAGTTCGGCATTGCGCGTCACGGCCTGCCCCTGCTCCGGGTCCAGGATCTCCTGCTTGCGCTGCTCGTAGGTCGCCAGCTTCTGCTCGTATTCGCTCTGCAGGGCATCGAGGCTCTCCTTCGAGCGCAACGGGGCCTGCGTCCGGATCTGCTCCTGCAGGTCCATGAGCTCGCGCTCCAGCTCTCCGATCTCCTGCTGCCAGGCCCGCATTTCCTCCTGGAACACGGCATCGGCGTCGCGCGCCTCCTGGTACTCCGAGAAGATCCGCTGGCTGTCGATGACGCCGATCTTGGTCCCCTCCTGGGCACGCCCCACGCCCGGTGCCGCCACGAGGACGGCCAGGAGGACCGCGGCCAGGGACCGCCGAATCACGCGACCGGGGTTCGGGACGGACTGGTTTCCACGCATGCTCGCTCGCCTCCTACCGACATCGGGTGTCGATCGGCTCCCCTCCCGGCTCGGATCCGGGTCGGGGATCAGAAGAACTGACCGAAGTTGAAGTGTGCCGTCCAGCCGGGATCCTCGCCCAGACCGCTCTTGTCGAAGCCGTAACCGTAGTCGAGACCGATCCGGCCCACCAGGGGCACTTCGAGCCGGACACCGAATCCCGCGCCCGTGCGCAGGTTGGTGACGTCGGCCTCCTCGAAGCTGTTCCAGGTGTCGCCCTGGTCCACGAAGGCCAGGAAGTGCACGGCGTTCGTGAGCTGGTAGGCGATCTCGCTGGTGAAGGTCGTGTAGAAACGGCCGCCGACGAAGGGCAGGGCCGGCAGGTTGTCACGCGGGACGACCTCGAGGTCGTTGTAGCCGCGTAGCTGGAAGGACCGGTTGCCGCCGAGGCGGAACCGCACGTAGTCCGGCGCGGCACTGGTGATGAAGCCCGACGAGACCCCGGCGTGGAAGGCCAGCTTGAGCGGCAGCGCCTGGTACCAGTCGTAATTCGTGCTGATGCGGGAGTAGGCGACGTCGCCCCCGAGTGGTCCCCCGCTCAACTCGTAGCGCAGCAACGCCCTGCTCCCCGCCGTGGGGAAGAAGGGATTGTTCTGACTGTTGCGCAGGAGACTGAGCGTGATCTGGCTCTCGATCTCGGGCCAGTCGCGCTGATCGAGACGCTGGAACTCCAGCCCCTGTCCGCCGAGGTCGCGCTCGAGCTCGTCGAGAGCGTTGGTGTAGGAGTCGGCGAAGTTCCGGAGCTCGGTCTCGTTCAAGGAGTAACGCACCGAGGCGGTGGTGAAGCGCGTTCCGGGGATCGGACGGCCCATCCGCAGCGCGAAGCCGCGGACCTTCGTCTCGTAGAAGTCGCGCACCCGATTGGTGAAGCGGCTGAACACGTCCACACCCACCAGGGTCGGCGTTCCGCGGAACCAGGGCTCGGTGAAGCTCAGGTTGAGGAAATTCCGGCGATTGCCGAACTGCCAGGCGAACTGAAGGCTCTGCCCGCGACCAAGGAAGTTGTTCTCGCCGATGTTGAAGAAGCCGCTCGCCTCGGTCTCGGCCGAGAAGCCCACGCCCATGGTGAACTGCCCCGTCTGCTTCTCCTTGACGTCGAAGACCAGATCGATCTTCTCCGGCTCGGGCGTCTGTTCGAAATCGACCTGTACGTCCTCGAAGTAGCCCAGTCGGAACAGGTCCCCCTGGCTGTTGCGCAGCGCCTCGTTCGAGAACAGATCGCCGGGCAGGATCCGCATCTCGCGGCGGATCACCTCTTCGCGGGTCTTGTCGTTGCCGGAGATGATCACACGACGGATCCGCGCCTGCTCTCCCTCGCGCACCACGAAATCGACGTCGACGACGTTGCCCTCGCGAACGTTCCGCTGCGGCGACAACGTGCTGTAGATGTAGCCGTCGTCCCAGTACAGGGACTGGATGTTGCGTTGGCTCTCCTGGAACTCCTCGGCGCTGAACACCTCACCCGGGTCGAGTACGATCAGCTGTTGCAGCCGTTCCTCGGGAAACACGTCGTTACCCTCGAAGGCGATCTCCCCTACACGGTACCGTGGCCCCTCGTCCACCGTGATCCGGATCTCGACGTGGTTCTCCTCGGCCTCGAGGAACTGGATCTCGTGATCGACCACGGTTGCGTCCAGGTGCCCGGCGTCGGCGTAACGCTGGACCACGGACTCGAGATCCTGCTCGAACTCCGGCAGCTTGAAGGTTCCGCTGCGCCACCAGTTGTCGACCTTGGTGTCCATGACGTCGCGAAGGGTCTCGTCGTCGAGATTCTCGTTCCCCTCGAAGACGATGCGTCGCACCTGCACCTTCGGGTTCTCGGTGATGAGGAAGACGAGCGGCTGGCTGCCGGCGAGCTTCAGGAGGTCCTCGTCGACGTCGATCTCGGCGCGGTAGTAACCCTCGGAGCGATACTTGTCACGGACGGCCTCGATCGCTTGTCGGACCGCCGCCGGGGCGAGGAAGTTGCCAACCCGGAGATCGATCTCGCTGCTCAGTTCCGACGTGTCGAGTTCGTCGTTGCCCTCGAAGCGGATCTCGGACAGGCGCGGGTACTCGCTCAAGTTGAGGATCAACTCGACGACGCCCTGACGGACCCGGTTCTGGTACACGAAGACGTCGCGGAACTTGCCCGTGGCGTAGAGCGAGCGGATCGCGCCGGCCACGACCTCGCGCGAGACCGACTCGCCGACGTCCAGGCCGCTCCAAGCGACCACCTGCTCGGCGCGCACCGTCTGGGTGCCCACGACCTGGATCCGGCCCAGGGCCGGGGACTGCTGGGCCGCCGCCACCCCTGCGTCGAAGAGCGACAACCAGCACACGAGTGCGACGATCACCCCGGAGCGGAGGCCGTACGCAGGCATTCGGAATCGGATTTCGGTGCAGAGCATGCAGTTCGTCTCGTCGGCCTGATGCGGGTCGGGAACGCCCCCGCGGGACGGGCAGCCGGTGGGTCGGGCGATCGTACGCGCGTCGGGGACATCGGTTCCCCAGGGGCCGGACGCGCCGTGGCGCAAGGTACGCCGAGGCCTGCGGGCGGTCAACCGCCGGACTCCCCGGAACGCGACGGGCCGGACCCCGCAGGGGGCCCGGCCCGTGTGCCGTCCCGGATCGCGGGATCAGTTCTGGCTGGGCGTCGACGACTCGCTCGCGGACTCGCTCGGGTCGCGGCCCTCGTCGAGGACCTCGAAGCCCAGGCGGTCACCAGCGACGTCGATCCGCAGGTAGCCCCCCGAACGGATCTCGCCGCGCAGGAGTTTGTCACTGAGCGGATCCTCGACGTAGCGCTGGATCGCGCGGCGCAGCGGCCGCGCGCCGTGCTCGGGATCGAAACCGACCTCGACCAACCGATCCTTCGCGTCCTGCGTGTACTCGAAGGTCACCTGGAGGTTGGCCAGCCGCGTGTTCATGTCCTGCAACATGATGTCGAGGATCTGGTGCATGTGCGTCCGATCGAGCGCGTCGAACAGGATGACGTCGTCGATACGGTTCAGGAACTCCGGGCTGAAGGTCTTTCGCATGTCCTCCTGGATGTACGACCTCAGCCGGCTGGCCTTCTGCTTCTCGTCGTCGGCTTCGAAGCCCATGGCCTTGCTCTCGACACCCTTACGGCTGCCGACGTTGCTCGTCATGATCAGGATGGTGTTCTTGAAGTCGACGTTGCGACCGAAGCTGTCGGTCAGCACCCCGTCCTCGAGCACCTGCAGCAACAGGTTGAACACGTCCGGATGCGCCTTCTCGATCTCGTCCAGAAGGATCACCGAGTACGGATTGCGCCGCACCTTCTCGGTGAGCAGGCCACCCTCGTCGTAGCCGACGTACCCCGGAGGTGCACCCACGAGTCGGCTGATGGAGAACTTCTCCATGTACTCGCTCATGTCGATACGCACCAGGTTGTTGATGTCGTCGAAGAGGAACTGCGTGAGCTGACGCGCCACCTCGGTCTTCCCCACGCCGGTGGGGCCGGCGAAGATGAACGAACCGATCGGGCGCCGCGGATCGCGAAGTCCGGCGCGGTTGCGTCGGATCGCCTTGCTCACCGCCGCGATCGCCTCGTTCTGGCCGATCACGACCTTCTGCAACTCCTCTTCCATGCGGATGAGCTTCTCGCTCTCCTCCTCCTGGACCTCGGTCACCGGGATGCCGGTCATGTCGGCGATCACCCGGCTGATCTCCTTGCCCTCGACCGTGGCCTCGGTCTCCTGGCGGCTCTCGGCCCAGGCCCGGCGTTCGTCGGCCAGCTTCGCACGCAGTTCCTTCTCCTGGTCGCGGAACTTGGCGGCCTTCTCGAATTCCTGGTTCTGGATCGCGGCTTCCTTCTGGCGGGCCGCCTCGTCGATCTGCTTCTCGAGTTCGCGCAGGTCCTTCGGCACCGCGCTGCTGAACAGTCGCGCCCGGCTGCCGGCCTCGTCGATCACGTCGATGGCCTTGTCCGGCAGGCTGCGCCCGCTGATGTAGCGAACCGACAGGTAGACCGCGGAACGAATGGCGTCGTCGCTGTACTTGACCCGGTGGTGCGCTTCGTACTTGTCGCGCAGACCGAAGAGGATCTCGACGGTCTCCTCCTCGCTCGGCGGGTTGACCATCACCGGCTGGAAGCGCCGCTCGAGGGCGCCGTCCTTCTCGATGAACTTCCGGTACTCGTCGAGCGTGGTCGCGCCGATGCACTGGATCTCGCCGCGGGCGAGCGACGGCTTGAACATGTTGCTCGCGTCGATCGCACCCTCGGCCCCGCCGGCCCCGACGATGGTGTGGAGCTCGTCGATGAAGAGGATGATGTCCTCGTCCTCGCGGATCTCGTTCATGATCGCCTTCAGGCGTTCCTCGAACTGCCCGCGATACTTGGTCCCGGCCACCACACTGGCCAGGTCGAGGGTGATGATCTCCTTGCCGTGGAGCAGCGACGGCGCACGGTCGTCGACGATCCGTTGCGCGAGGCCCTCGGCGATCGCCGTCTTGCCCACGCCCGGTTCGCCGATCAGCACGGGGTTGTTCTTCTTGCGCCGCGACAGGATCTGGATCACGCGATCGATCTCACGATCTCGGCCGATCGTCGGGTCGAGTCGCTGGTCGCGTGCGAGCTGCGTGAGATTCCGGCCGAACTGGTCGAGGACCGGCGTCTCCTTCTTCTTCTTGGAGGCCTCGCCCGCCTCGCCGGGAGCACCCTTCGCACTGCTGCCCAGCAGCTTCATGATCTCCTTGCGCACCTTCTCGTGGTCGGCGCCCAGGTCCTGCAGGACGCGCGCGGCCACCCCCTCGCCCTCGCGGATCAGGGCGAGCAGCAGGTGCTCGGTACCCACGTAGTTGTGGTTGTGCATGCGGGCCTCGTCGATCGAGAGCTCCAGCACGCGCTTGGCTCGGGGCGTGAACGGAATCTCGCCGATGGTCAGCGTCCCACTCTGGGTCGTGACCATGTCCTCCACCGCCTGTTGGATCTGATCGAAATCGATCCCGAGACGCTGCAGGGCCTGCGCGGCGATTCCTTCGCCCTCACGAATGATGCCGAGCAGGAGATGCTCGGTCCCGATGTAGTCGTGCTGCATCCGGCCGGCCTCGTCGCGGGCCAGGAAGAGCACCTTGCGAACCCGTTCCGTGAAGCGGTCGTTCATCACTCGTCGTTCCTCTCTTCAGCTCGTCCGAGCTGCTCTCGAACGAAACGCGCCCGCGCTTCGTCTCGCTCCGGTGCCTCCATGGCCTGACCGGCCGCCACCTGCAGGTGTGCGCTCTGCACACACGTCAGCAGATGGTTCGACACCGAGGGGTCCAGCGGAGGCAGGATTCCGAGTCCACACCCGAGCCGAAGGTCGCTCAGCAACTCGAAGGCCTCCCTCGTGGTGAGCAACCGCGCCTGGGTCAACAAGGCCCAGGCTCTCCAGACGCGGTCCTCGATCCGGACCCGGTCGCGCTCCATCAGCGCGGTCCGGGCCTCGCGTTCACATTCGATGACTTTCCGGACGTGGACGAGGAGTTCCTCGACGATCTCGTCCTCCGTCCGTCCCAGGGTCACGGTGTTCGAGACCTGGAACAGCGCCCCCATGACGCCGCTCCCCTCCCCGTAGAAGCCCCGGACGGTGTAATTCAGCCGGCGGAGCCCGTTCAGGACCCGGTCGGCGTCCTCGGTGATCGCCAGCGCCGGCAGATGCACCAGGATCGAAGCCCGCAGCCCCGTGCCCACGTTGGTGGGACAGGCGGTCAGGTAGCCCAACGCGTCGTCCTCGGCGAAGGCGACGTCCTCGGAGATCGAACGCAGACCGGCCACGGCGCGTTCCAACGCCCGCTCGGGCCCGAGTCCCGCGGCGAAGACCTGCAGCCGGACATGGTCCTCCTCGTTCAGCATCATGCCCAGGGATTCGTCCTCGGTCGCCAGGAGACCACGCCCCAGCACGTGACGTACGAGATCGCTCGAGATCAGGTGACGTTCCAGCAGGAATCGCCGCTCGATCTCCTCGAGGTCCTCCATGCAGTGCACCCGGGTGCAGGCCTCCGGCGTCGCCCGTCGGACGGATTCGACCAGGTCCTCGCGCAGCCGGCAGAGTTCGTCGGCGTCGACGGCATGGGGGAAGCGCCATCCGGTGACGTTCCGGGCCAGCCGTACGCGGCTGCTCAGGACGATGTCCGCGTCGGGTGCCCCGGACTCGAGCAGCCAGGGCGCGGCGCGGTCCGCCAGTGCACGCAGCTCGCTCACGGGGCGTCCTCCGATCCGGGAGACCGTCGACGGGACTCGATTCGGTCGCGCAGACGCGCCGCGGCCTCGAAGTCCTCCTCGGCGATCGCCTTCCTCAATTCGCGCTCGAGACGCTGCATCTCACGCATCTCGCGTTCCTCGGCCGCCGCGGCCGGAGTGGCCCGGTGCCGCACGGTGCCGTGCACCCGCTGCAGCAGCGGCTCGAGGTGGTCGCGGAAGGTGGCGTAGCAGGCCGGACACCCCACGCGACCGGTCTTGCGGATCTCGACGAGCGAGACCCCGCAGCCGGGGCACCGGCGCGGAGCCGTGGGCACCGCACCCGGATCGACCTGCGAGGTCACGTGGATCGAGATCGAGGGCATCTCCGGGGGCTGCGGTTCCGATTCGGTCTCCGTCGTGGGCACGATGGTCGATTGGCCCACGATCCCCTGCCCGCGCGCGCAATCCGCGCACACGTACACCGTGTGCTTCGTGCCGCCCACCACCTCGGTGAACTGCCACTGGGCGGGGCTTCCGCAGAACTCGCAGTCTCGGGTCAAACGTCTTCCTCTCCGGCCGGGCCGTCGGGTCCGGCGACGGTGTCCTCCGTCACCGACCCGTCGCGGGCGTCGACGAGACGCCCTTCCCGGAGACGCAACCACCGATCGGCCCGTCGGGCAAGGGACTCGTCGTGGGTGACCGCCACCACCGCGATTCCGTCCTCCCGGGCGAGCCGCAGCAGCAACTCGTGCAGATCATCAGCTCTTTGACGGTCAAGGTTGCCCCCGGGCTCGTCGAGCAGCAGGAGACGGGGACGGTTGATCATCGCCCGCGCCACGGCCACCCGCTGCTGCTCTCCCCCCGACATCTCCCCGGGCAGATGGTCGAGACGGGCTTCGAGTCCCACGCGGACGAGCAGGTTTCGGGCCCTCTCGTGGGCCTCCCTCTCGGGGAGTCCCAGGACACGAGCGGGCATGAGGACGTTCTCCAGCGCCGTGAAATCCCCCAGGAGGTGGTGCTGCTGGAAGACGAAACCGATCTCCTGGTTCCGCAGATGGCTCCGGCGTGCCTCGGCCGGCGACGGCATGAGGATCCGTGTGCCCACTCCCGCCCCGAGCGCGACGATCGCCACCACCGCCGACGCCATGGGCTCGAAGAGCGGCCGCCCCACCACGTAGAGCGCGAGCGCCTGCGCGGCGGCCAGGGCCGCCAGGCCCACACCGATGGCGATCAGCGCCTGCCGACGGGCCACCGCGGGACGGTTGGTCAGATCGGTGTCCTGGGTGTCGCCCCAGGCGATCGAGCCCTCGTCGGGCCGGTCGAGCGACCCGAGCAGGTTCAGCAGCGTACTCTTGCCCGAACCCGAGACACCGGTGATCGCCACGCTCTCACCCGCGCGCACCTCGAGCGCGGCCCCACGCAGGACCTCCACGCGCCGGTGTCGGGAACGGTACACCTTGTCGAGCCCGTGGGCGCGCAACCACACCGGGCCCACCGCGGACGTCGAGGTCTCACTCATTGCGCAGCACCTCCACCGGCAGGACCCGCGTGGCCAGCCAGCTCGGCAGGAGCGTGGCCAGGAAGGTCAGGAGCATGGAGACGCCCGCCACGAGCACGAAATCGGCCACGTGCGGGTGCACCGGCAGGGTGTCGACGAACAGCACCTCGCCCGGCAGGGGGAAGCCGTAGCGGTCCAGGGCCACGATCGCCGCCAGACCGAGCAGGATCCCGGCCACCGTTCCCACGGCCCCGATCACCAGGCCCAGACGGAGGAAGATCCCCACGACCTGACGGCGCCGTGTCCCCAGGGCGGCCAGGATCGCGATGTCCCGCGCGCGATCACGCACCAGGGTGATGAGAATGGCCACCACGTTGAAGCTCGCGATGAGGATCAGGAAGGTCAGCAGCAGGAACATGAGGGCCTTCTCGAAACGGATCCACTCGAACAACTGCCCGTTCAGGCGGATCCAGTCGTTCGCATAGAAGCCCTGGTCGGCGAGTTCCTCTTCGATCCGGTCGGCGATCCGCGGTGCCCTCATCATGTCGGTCACCCGCAATCCGATTCCGTCGGCGCCTCCCTCGCGGGCGAACATGTCCTGCGCCACGTCGAGGTGCACGTACGCGAAGGCCACGTCGAACTCGTACATGCCCGAATCGAGGATTCCCACCACCAGGCATTCGCGGGTGGTCGTTTCGTAGTCGGCCGGACCGGCGCCGACCTTGCGCGGTGCGTGCACCGCGACCACGTCGCCGACGAGGGCGCGGAGCCCGGCAGCGAGTTCGGCGCCGAGGACGATGCCGGGGACATCGGCTCCCCCGTGGATCAGGTGATCGGTCCCGAAGCCGGTGAACGGCGGCTCGACGACCTCGTCGAAGCGCGTCACCTCGGACTGACGCTCGGGATCGATGCCCCACAGCACCGCCCCACGGTTCACCGATCGCCCGGGCAGGCGCTCGTGGGTGATCACCAGTTCGCTGCGGATGTAGGGCGCGGCGCCCAGGACGTCGTCGCGCTGTTCGAGTGTCCGCACCGTCGCGTCGAGATCGTCGAAGCCGCGGGGCGACAGCACGGTGACCATGGGCATGTTCTCGACGAACTTCAGTTGGATCTGATCACGGAAACCGTTCATGACCGCAAGGGTCACGCACAAGACCGCAACGCCGAGCATCACGCCCAGGCCGGCGAACAGCGCGATCAGCGACAGCAGGCGCGAACCGCGGCTGCGCAGGAAACGATCGGAGACGATCCCGACGAGACTCACGACGTCCTTCCGGCGTGCGGGGTGCGGGGCTCAGGCATCGTCGCCCCGACCTTCGGGGCGCAGCTGCGGGAACAGGAGCACGTCGCGAATCGAGTGGGAATCGGTGAACAGCATCACCAGACGATCGATGCCGATCCCGAGGCCGCCCGTGGGCGGCATGCCGTACTCGAGCGCGCGCAGGAAGTCCTCGTCGAGCTGCTGCGCCTCGGCGTCGCCGGCCTCGCGCAGGCGGACCTGTTCCTCGAAGCGCGCACGCTGGTCGCGGGGATCGTTCAGCTCCGTGAAGGAGTTGCCGACCTCGAAGCCCGCCACGAAGGGCTCGAAGCGTTCGACCAGCTCGGGATCGTCGCGATGGCGCTTGGCCAGCGGCGACAGCTCGACCGGATGGTCGCACACGAAGGTCGGCTGGATCAGGTGCGGCTCGACCTTCTCCGAGAAGATCTCGTCGAGCAGCTTGCCCTTGCCCATGCCCTCGTCGACCTCGACGTCCAGCCGCTCGGCCTCGGCCGCCACCGCGTCGCGGTCGAGAGGTCGGAAGTCGACGCCGGTGTGCTCGGTCAGCAGATCGAGGAAACGCGCCCGCCGGAAACCGTTGCGGAAGTCGATGGTGTGGTCGCCGTAGCCGATCGTGCCGTCCTCGGTGAGCGCCTCCACCAGCCGCGCGAAGACCCGCTCCACCAGGCCCATCATGTCCTCGTAGTCCCAGTAGGCCGCGTAGCACTCCATCATGGTGAACTCGGGATTGTGCGTGCGGTCGATCCCCTCGTTGCGGAAGTTCTTGGCGATCTCGAACACGCGGTCGTAGCCGCCCACCATGAGGCGCTTGAGGTACAGCTCGTCGGCGATGCGCAGGTAGAGCTCGGCGCCGCCGAGCGCATTGTGCGTGGTCACGAAGGGGCGCGCGGTGGCCCCGCCGTACATGGGCTGCAGGACCGGGGTCTCGACCTCGAGGAAGTCCTCGTCGATGAGCTGCTGGCGCAGCTCCCGGATGATGCGCGCGCGGGCCTCGAAGGACGCGCGCACGTCGCGGTTCATGATCAGGTCGACGTATCGCTGGCGGTAGCGCAGCTCCGGGTCCTGCAGGCCGTGCCACTTCTCCGGCAGCGGCCGCAGCGACTTCGACAGCAGCTGCAGCGACGTGACCTCGCAGGTCAGCTCGCCCGTCTTCGTACGCATCATGCGGCCCTCGACGCCGCAGAAGTCGCCGACCTCGATCAGCTTGAACTTCTCGTAGGCGTCTTCGCCCACGAGGTCCTTGCGCACCCAGATCTGCAGCGAGCCCGACTGGTCGTCGAGATGCGCGAAGCCCATCTTGCCGTGACGGCGCTTGCTGATCATGCGGCCGGCGAGGCGGACCTCGGCGTTCTCGGCCACCATCGCCTCGCCGGCGTCGACCACGTCGCCCAGCCGGTGGCTGCGCGTGAACGACGGCGGGTAGGGCTGCTCGCCGAGCGCCTCCCACTTCTCGATCTTCGACACGCGTTCCTGGATCAGGCGGTGCTGCGGGTCCATCGTCACTCTCCGGGAACCGTGGCCACGGGCGGCCACTGCTCGGGACCGGCGCCGGCCGGTCGGGGGAAACGGATCATCAGGACTTCGTGGTGGAGCCGGCCGCGCGCAGGAAGCTCTGCACGAACAGCTCGATGTCGCCGTCGAGCACGCGCTGCGAGTCGCCGGTCTCGACCTCGGTGCGGTGGTCCTTCACCTTGGTGTACGGATGCAGTACGTAACTGCGGATCTGGCTTCCGAAGTCGATCTTCATCTTGCTGCTGCTCAGCTCGTCGCGCTTGGCCTGCTCCTCCTCGAGCTTCTGCTGGTACAGCCGCGCACGGAGCATGTTCATGGCCGCCTCGCGGTTGCGGTGCTGGCTGCGCTCGTTCTGGCACTGCACGACGATGCCCGTGGGCTCGTGCGTGATGCGGATGGCGCTGTCGGTCTTGTTCACGTGCTGCCCGCCGGCGCCGCTGGCCCGGTAGGTGTCGACGCGCAGGTCCTTCTCGTCGATCTCGATCTCGATGTTCGTCTCGACGAGGGGGTACACGAAGCAGCTGGCGAAGCTGGTCTGCCGTCGCGACTGGGCGTCGAAGGGACTGATCCGCACCAGGCGGTGCACGCCGCTCTCGCCCTTGAGGTAGCCGTAGGCGTAGGGCGCGCGGATCTCGATCGACACGTGCTTGATCCCGGCCTCCTCGGCGGGCTGCAGGTCGGTGACCTTGTGGTCCCAGCCCTCGCGCTCGAGGAAGCGCAGGTACATGCGCATGAGCATCTCGGCCCAGTCCATGCTGTCGACGCCGCCGGCCCCGGGGTTCAGCTCCAGGATCGCGCCCTTGTCGTCGTCCGGGCCGCCCAGCATGTAGTTGGTCTCGAGGCGGTCGAGCAGCCGGCCCGCGGCCTCGGTCGAGCGCGTGGCCTCGGTAGCCGCGTCCTCGTCCTCGTCGGCCATCACCGTGTAGACCTCGGCCTCCTCGAGCTTCGTGTCGAGCTCGGCCAGCGGCTCGGTCCAGGCCTTGATCCGGTTGGCGGCGGCGATGGTCTCCTGGGCCTTCTCCTGGTCGTCCCAGAAGCCGGCCTCGGTCATGGTCTTCTCGAGCCGCTCGAGTTCGCTCATCTTTGAGGCGAGGTCAAAGACCCTCCTTCAGATGAGTGGTGCGCTGTTTCAGGTCGTCGAGTTCGTACACGGGGGACCTCCGCCGGGTCGTTCGGGTCGTCGCAGCAGCTGTGGGCGCCGGGATTGCTCAGACCCCGGTCGACGGACGCGGCCGACGCCATCCGGGCCCGAACCGCTGGTCGAGCAGATCGAAGAGCGCCTGTCGGGTCTCGGAACGAGGCCGAGCCGTATCCAATACCGCATCGGCGTCGTCGAGGAAAGCTTCGAGCGCTTCCTGGCGTTCCAGCCGGCGCTCGGCCGCCGCGGAATCGATTCCGTCCCGCTCCACGATCCGCTGCCGGCGCACCGGGCGCGGCGCCGTCGTCATGACCACGAGGTCGACCGACGGCCGCGGCTCGAACTGGGGCCACAGAGCCGCGTCGATCACGATCGCTCCGATCGCCGGATCCCGCCGCAGACGATCGATCCTCCGCTCGATTTCCGCCACCAACGGCGGGTGGACCAGCCGGTTCAGAGCGGCGAGACGCGCCGGATCGGAGAAGACGATCGCACCCAGGCGGCGGCGGTCGACAGCGCCTTCGTCGTCGAGCACGTCGGGCCCGAACGTGTCCACCACCGCGTTCCGCACGTCGCGGCGGCGGAGCATCTCGTGGCCCACGACGTCGGCATCGACCACGGCCGCGCCCTCGGCGGCCAGGGCACGACCCAGGGTGCTCTTGCCGGTACCGGTGCCTCCGGCCAGGACCACGACGGGGGTGTGTCGGACGTCCATCGGCACCCCTCAGGCGTGGGCCTCGGCCCAGGTCGCACCGAAATGGGCGTCGACGGACAGGGGAACCGCCAGATCGGCGACCCCTTCCATCTCCTCGACCACCACGGCACGGACGGACTCCCGGGCGTCGTCCCGGACCTCGAGCACGAGCTCGTCGTGGACCTGCAGGAGCATGCGGGCGGGCAGGCCCTCGCGGTCGATCCGCGCGTCGAGGTCGATCATGGCCTTCTTGATCAGGTCGGCGGCCGAACCCTGGATCGGCGTGTTCACCGCGATCCGCTCTCCGAAGGAGCGCTGTCGCGGGTCCTTGCTCGCGAGCTCGGGCAGTCGGCGCCGTCGACCGAACATGGTGCGGACCTCGCGCTCGGCCGTGGCCCGTTCGACCGTCGCGTCGATCCAGGCGTGGACCTTCGGGAGCCGTTCGAAGTAGGCGTCGATGAAGGCCTTGGCCTCCTTCTGCGTCACGCCGATCGACTGTCCGAGCGCGCGCGCACCCATTCCGTAGAGGATCCCGAAGTTGATGGCCTTGGCCGCGCGCCGCATCTCGCCGCTGACGCCATCGATGCCGACCCCGTTGACCAGGGCTGCCGTCCGCGCATGAATGTCCTCGCCAGCCCGGAACGACTCGATCAAGGCTTCGTCCCCGGCGAAGTGCGCCATGAGCCGCAGCTCGATCTGGCTGTAGTCCGCGGCCAACAACGACCAGCCCTTCTCGCGAGGAACGAAGGCCTCGCGGATGCGCCGGCCCGCCTCGGTGCGGATCGGAATGTTCTGGAGATTCGGGTCGGTGCTGCTCAGCCGCCCCGTGGCTGCCACCGCCTGATTGAAGCTGGTGTGCACGCATCCGGTCTCGGGGTGCACCAGCTTCGGGAGCGTCTGGACGTAGGTCGACAGCAGCTTCGACAGCTGCCGGTACTCGAGCAGCTTCGCCGGAAGCTCGTGCTCGGCGGCCAGGGCGGTGAGGACCTCCACGTCGGTCGAGTACCCGGTCGACGTCTTCTTCGTGGGTTTCAACCCCAGGCGCTCGAAGAGGACGACCTGCAGCTGCTTGGGGCTGTTCAGATTGAAGGCCTCGCCCGCCATTCCGTGGATCGACGTCACGAGTTCGTCGAGCTCGGCCTTCCATTCCTTCTGCAGACCGTCGAGCAGCTCGAGGTCCAGACGCACGCCGTGGCGCTCCATTCGCAGGAGCACCTGCGACAGCGGAATCTCGAGGTCGTTCATCACCTGGTCGAGCTCCTCGGCCACGAGTTGCGGCCGGAAGTGCTCGTACAGCCGGCGCGTTACGTCGGCGTCCTCGCAGGCGTAGTGGGCCAGGCGGTCGAGTGGCACACGCCGGAGATCCCGTGTGTCCAGACCGTCGAAGAGCTGCTTGTACGGAACCGTGCGCAGTCCCAGTTCTTCGTCCGCCAGCACGTCCATGTTGTGCTGACGACGCTCCGGCGCCAGCAGGTAGCTGGCGATCATGGTGTCGAACTCGACGCCCCGCAGTTCCAGACCGTGGTTCAGCAGGACGATCTGATCGTACTTGAGATTCTGACCCACCTTCGCGATCCGCGGCTCCTCGAAGAACGGTCGCAGGGTGTCGCGCACCTCGTTCCACGGCAGGCCGCTCGCGCTGTCGGCGGCGAAGAGGTCGTCCGCCTCCGCCATCGACGGCGGCGCCACGGGGACGTACCAGGCCTCTCCCTCGCGCACCGACAGCGACAGACCGACCAGCTCGGCGCGCATGGGATCGAGCGAGGTGGTCTCGGTGTCGATGCACCACGCGCGGTCACGCGGAAGGCCCTCGAGCCGCGCGCTCAGGGCGGCGACGCTCTCGATCACCGCGTAGCGCAGATCGTCGCCGGGATTGCCCCCGTCGTCGTCGGTCACCTCGTGCTCGAACCGCTCGAGCAGCTGCCGGAACTCCAACTCGCGGCAGATCCTCCGGAAATCCTCGGTCCAGGGGTCGGGACGCCCCGCTTCTCCCAGATCGATGTCGACGTCGACGTCCTGGTCGATGGTGACCAGTCGACGGCTCAACAGGAGTTGCTCTCGGTTCTCCTCGATCGCCTTGCGCTGACGCGGAGTGACCCGCTTGTCGTCCAGCCGCTCCAGCAGACGGTCGATGCTCTCGAAGTTCGAGATCAACTTGACCGCCGTCTTCTCTCCGATCCCGGGAACACCGGGCACGTTGTCGCTCTTGTCGCCCACCAGAGCGAGCACGTCGCGATACTGGGCCGGCCGGACCCCTTTCTTCCGTCGCACCGTGCCCTCGTCGATCGGCTCGTCCTCGACGTTCGCGCGAGGGGACGGCTTGAGAATCGACACGCCCGGACGGACCAGCGGGTAGAAATCCTTGTCGCCCGAATAGATCCACATGTCGTGTCCGCGGTCGGCGCCTCGCCGGGCGAGCGTACCGATAACATCGTCGGCCTCGTAACCCTCCTTCTCGACGATCGGCACCTCCATGGCCTCGAGCAGTTCGCGCACCCGAGGGATCTGGGCGGCCAGGTCCGGGGGCGTGGGTGGCCGGTGCGCCTTGTACGGCTCGTACATCTCGTGGCGGAACGTGGGTGCCTTCACGTCGAAGGCACAGACCACACGGTCGGCCCCGAAGTCCTCGAACAGGCGCACGACGGCGTTCGCGGTGCCGAAGCTCGCGGTCGTGATCTCACCGTGCGAGGTCGTCAGCGGCTGCCGATGCATGGCGAAATGGCTTCGGTAGATCAGGGCCGAGCCGTCGATGAGCACGATCTTCATCGTTCGTCTTCCTGCCGATAGAGCCCGCGCCGTTCGATGATCCCCAGGACTGCCGCCGGAATCGCCTCGGGGCGCTCCCCGCGTTGCAGCGCCTCGCGCAGGCCCGTCGACGCCACGTCGAGCTCGGGACCCGTCAGCCACGTCACCGGCTCGCCGGCGAAGCTCTCCAGCCGCGTCCCCGAGGATCCCGGCCGCGGTTGCACGACGAAGGGAGCGTGCCGCGCCAGGTCTTCGGGACGATACCAGGTGTCGAGCGCGTCGAAGGAGTCCTGCCCCATGATCCAGCGCCAGCGCACGCCGGGCTCGCGTCGGTCGAGTTCCAGCACGGTGTCGAGGGCGCGCCGGCCGGGGTGTCCCAGATCGACGTCGGAGATCGCCAGTCCGGGCTCACCCGCGATGGCGGCCTCGAGCATGTCGACACGGTCCTGCGCACCCGCCATCGGGCCGTGCGGCTTCTGGACCGCCACGGCAGCGGGAACGAACCAGACCTCGTCGCAGGGAACCTGATCACGGGCGCGCCGCGCGATCTCCACGTGCGCGCGGTGCACCGGATCGAAGCTTCCGCCGTAGACGCCGACGACGCGCGGGCTCACCCCGCGTCCTCGTCGACCCCGTCGCGCATCCGCGCGAGCTTCGACTGCGCCTGCGGCGCGAGTTCGTGCGAGCCGTGGTCGTCGAGGATCCGTCGCCACAGGCGTCGTGCCTCGCCGAGCTGGTCGAGCTCGGCGTGGAGATCGGCGGCGAGCATGAGGACCTCGGGTCGCAACTGGCTGTCGGGCCGATCGTCGAGCATGGCCTCGGCCTCGACCAGCGCCGCCTCGGTGCGTCCCAGACGCTCGTAGAGACGGATGTTCGACAACCACTTGCGATCGAGATGCAGTCGGAGGGCGTCGACCTGCTCCCGCGCGTCCGCGCTCCTTTCCCCGTCGGGGAACTCCTGGAGATAGCGGAGGAAGTGGTCGAGGGCGCGCCGCGTGACCGACTGCTCGTGATGGATCGACGGCACCTGCTCGACGTAGCACATGCCTTCCATGATCCAGGCGTCCTCGATCAACTCGCTGTTCGGATAGTCGTTGCGCAGGATCTCGAACTCGACCGCGGCGACGGCGTACTCATCGTTCTCGAAGCGGGCCAGACCGATGTGGTACTGGGCCTCGTCGACGCGAGGATCGGTGGGATTCCGACGCACGTACAGACGCAGGGTCTGCACCGCGTCGAGGTAGCGTTCGCCTTCGTACTCGGCGATTCCCCTCTCGTAGCTACCCACCGGCAACCCGCTGCCGGGGTGGCTGCAGCCGATCGCTCCGGTGAGGAGGACCGCCGCGACGAAGATCCCGATCCTAGTGGACACCCAGTTCTCCCAGCTCTTCGAGGCGTCGCGAGGCGCGTCGAACCACGTCCCCGCCGAAGCGCGATCCGGTGTCGACCACCAGCTCGTAGTACTCCCGTGCCGCCTGCAGATCCCCACGCGCCTCCTCGGCGCGCGCGGCCACGAACCGTGCCTGCTGCTGCAGCTCGAGGTGCCAGTCCGAAGCGAGGCAGAAGGCCAGCTCGTCCAGTGCAGCCTCGGGCTGAGCGGTGCCCAGCAGCGCTTCGGCCCGCTCGACCCGCAGACTCATCGCACGCCACTGCACGAAGCGCATGAAGGTTCGCTCGGCGGGGAAGCGGCGCAAGAACTCACCGTAGACCTCGAGCGCTTCGTCGTCACGTTCGGCTTCTTCGAGGCAGTAGCCGTAGCGATACACGTACAACGGATGCTCGTCCACCGGCTCGGGGAGTTCCTCCGCCAATCTGCGGTACAGAGGGAGGGCCGACGCGTAGTCCTTGGCCTCGCGGTAGAACCAGTCGGCGGCATCCGCCGTCAACGGTCCCGCCTCGGTGTCCGGATCGAAGTGGACTGCCCGGGCCATCCGTCGACGGGCACGCTCGTTCCATTCCGCCTCCCGGTCGGCCCGCGCCAGCTCGGCATACGCGGCGGCGATCCGTGGCGCTCTCGAGGGATCGTCGGCGACGGCGCGATCCAACGGCGCTTCGGCGGCGGCGTCCGCGTTCTGGTGCAGGAGCGCCAGGCCTTCTGCGAAGTCCAGCATGCCGTCCCGGACACCCTCGGCATGGTGCACCTCCACCCGTGCGAGGATCTCCTCCCACTGCTCCGCTTCGATCAGTGCGTCGAATTCGGACTCGAAGTCCTGCCCTCCCCCGCAACCGGAGACGGCGAGCAGAGCCGCAGCGGACCCCACTGCGATCGCCATGCGGATGGAAGTGGTCCCGAACACTACTGGGTCCCGTCGGCGTAGAGGACGACCACCGCCGCGAGCAGTCCGGCCATCAGGCCGCGCTCCCACCAGCGGGAATCGTCCTCGAGGGTCTCGAGGGGTGCACCGGACATCCAGTCCGGGCGATCGGCCGCGAGCTCCTCGGATCGATCGGCATCGACCCAGTGCTCGGCCACGAAACGCGGGGAGCCGCGCCACAACCAGCGACCGTCGGCGGGGTCCTCCAAGCGGCCGCGGATCCCGAGGGCCCCGCGACGCAGGACCTTCTTCTGACCCAGGCCGAGGAAGCCGGTGCGCTCGCTCGGATAGTCGAAGCCCGCGGCCTCGACCACGAAGTCCAGGACGACACCCTCGTCCGGAGCATCGGCCTGCGCGCCGACCGTCCAGACGTGGTATCCGCGCTCGTGCAGGAAGTTCCCGATCCGGTCCTGCAGGAGCTCGAGATCCGAACCGTCCGTCCCCGGCGGACGGCGCATGACCACGCCGGCCGCGCTCGACTGCTGCAGAGCCGACTCGATCGGCGCGACGATCCGGCCGAGTAGGTCCTCGGCCACGTGTCCGTCGCTGGGCTGCGCGTGGACGGCGACGGGGGCGACCGCCAGGAGTGCCCCGATCACGAGGCCACGGATCGCGAGGTCACGGGTCGTCATGCGTCTCCCTCCAGGGTCGTGCGCTCGGCCAGGAAGTCGAAGGGGCCGCAGCCGACCAGCCGCGCCCGCACGACGTCGCCCGGGCTCAGGTCCTCGCCCGGCATCCAGATCCCGCCGTCGATCTCGTAACAGAAGCCCTCACTGCGTCCGAAGGCAACCGGCCCGGTCCACGCTCCCCGCGGGTCCGCTCCGTCCTCGAAGGGGACGGCCTCCAGTCCGGCCTCGTCGGTGTCGGCGTGGACCTCGTCGATCATCACCTCGACCTCCCGGTCGAGCCGGGCGCGCTTGACCTCGAGTCCCAGGTCCCACTGCAACGCCTCGACCCGGGCCCGCCGGTCCTCCTTGTCCTCGGGGTCGACGTCGTCGTCCAGGTGGAACGCGCTCGTCCGCTGCTCGTGACTGTAGACGAAGGTCGCGAGATGATCGAAGCGGACCTCGTCGAGGAAGTCCATGAGCGCGACCACGTCCTCCTCCGTCTCGCCGGGGAAGCCCAACAGCGCCGTGGTCCGCAGCATGAGATCCGGCCGGATCGATCGCAGTTCGTCGATCTGCCGCCGCAGGCGATCGGGGTCGTAGCCGCGGTTCATGCGCTCGAGGACACGCGGACTCGCGTGCTGGATCGGCAGGTCGAGGTAGTCGACCACCTTCTCGATGTCGTAGACCTCGCGCGCCTGCTTCACCGTGAACATGGGCGGGTAGGCGTACATGATCCGGATCCAGCGAAGCTGCGGCACCGTGGCCAGGGCCCGGCACAGGTCGGCGAGGCGCGGTCGGCCGGGCAGATCGATGCCGTAGGCCGAGCTGTTCTGCGCGATCAGGATCACCTCGCGCACGCCCTGGGCGACGAGGCCGTGGACCTCCTCGAGCACCGACGGGACGGGGCGACTGCGCTGGCGGCCGCGCAATGCCGGAATCTTGCAGAAGCTGCAGCTCTGGTTGCAGCCCTCGGCGAGCTTCACGTGCGCCACGTGCGAGGGCGTCATGAGCACGCGCGTGCCGTAGCCTGCGTAGGGCGCCTCGTCGGGAGAGCCGAGGGGTCCGGCTTCCCCCCCCTCGAACAGATCGCCGAGCTGGTGGTAGCTACCCACGCCGAGCACGGCGTCGACCCCCGGAACCGACCGGCGAAGGTCGTGGGTCTCTCCCTGGACCAGGCACCCCATGGCCACGAGCTTCTGGCCGTCGTGCTTGGCCGCGGCCAGCTCCTGGAGACGATCGAGGGACTCGCGGCGGGCGGTGTCGAGGAAGCCGCAGGTGTTCAGGACGACCAGCGACGCGTCGTCGGGCGTGTCCACCACACGGAAACCGCGCTGGAGCAGCAGTCCCAGCGCGCCTTCGCTGTCCACCGTGTTCTTCTCGCAGCCGAGCGTGTCGAGGTAGACCGTGCGCTCGGCCGCAGGCGAGGGCGTCGCCCCCCGCTCCTGCGGTCCGGTCAATTCTCCGCCTCCAGCTCGTCCTTGTCGACGAGCACCTTTCGCGCCTTGCTGCCCTCGAAGGGCCCGACCACGCCGGCCGCCTCGAGCATGTCCATGAGCCGGGCGGCGCGGGTGTAGCCGACCCGCAGGCGGCGCTGCAACATGGTGGTCGACCCCATCTGCGTGGCCACGACCAACGCGCGGGCCTGCTCGAGGAGGTCGTCCTCTCCCAGGTCGATCCCTCCACCGGCGCCCTTGCCCTGGTCGAGATCGATCGGCTCCCCGGCGTCGTCGCCGAACTGCCGCCAGTGCTCGACCACGCTCTCGCACTCGTCCATCGAGACGAAGGCGCCGTGCACGCGCACCGGCTGCGCCCGACCGGCCATCAAGAATAGCATATCGCCCTTGCCCAGCAGCTGCTCGGCGCCCTGGCCGTCCAGGATCGTGCGGCTGTCGACCTTGCTGATCACCCGGAATCCGATCCGGCTGGGGAAGTTCGCCTTGATCACGCCCGTGATCACGTTCACCGAGGGCCGCTGCGTGGCCAGCACGAGATGGATCCCCACCGCGCGCGCCATCTGCGCCAGCCGGGCCACCGGCGTCTCGAGGTCGCTGCCGAGCTGCATCATGAGGTCGGCCAGCTCGTCGATCACGAAGACCACGTAGGGCAAGGGCTCCTTGATCTTCTCGTTGGTCTTCTCGTCGACGGCCTTGCCGGCGCGGACCTTCTCGTTGAACGCCGCGATGTTGCGCACTCCGTGGCGGGACAGCCGCGCGTAGCGCGTCTCCATCTCGGCCACCATGTACTTGACGGCCTTCAGGGCGTCGCTCGCCTGCGTGATCACCGGATGCATGAGATGCGGAATGCCGTTGTACACCGACAGCTCGAGCATCTTCGGATCGATCATCAGCATGCGGACGCGATCGGGTCCGTTCCGCAGCAGCAGGTTGCAGATGATCGCGTTGATGCACACGCTCTTGCCGCTGCCGGTGGCTCCGGCCACGAGCAGATGCGGCATGTCGGCCAGGTCCGCCGCGAAGGGCTCGCCCTCGGTGTCCTTGCCGAAGGCGATCTCCAGCGGCACGTCGTTCGGATCGCTCCCGAGCGAACTGATCACCTGCCGCAGGCCGACCATCTGCGGGTAGGGGTTCGGGATCTCGATGCCGACCGCCGCCTTGCCCGGAATCGGGGCCTCGATGCGGATGCGCGTGGCCCGCATGGCCAGGGCCAGGTCGTCGCCCCTCGACACGATCTGACTGACCTTCACGCCGGGCGCCGGCTCGAACTCGAAGGTGGTCACCACCGGGCCCGGACGGATCTCGTTGATCTGCCCGTCGATCCCGAAATTGCCCAGGGTCTCCAGCAACAGGCGCGCGTTCATCTGCAGGACGTCGCGACTGAAACCGCGCTGCTCCTTCTTCACCTCTTCGAGCAGATCGAGCGACGGCAGCGGGTAGTCGCCTCGACGGCGGCGTCGCTTCGGCACGGCGAGCTCGGGGTCGTCCTCGTCGAGGAGTTCGGTGGGGTCGCGACTCAGGCGGAACTCCTCGCTCGCATCGGCGCCCTGCCGCGCCCACGACGGAGGCGGTGCCACCCCGGCCTCGACGACCCGGGCGGGCGCGGGTTCGATGGCGTCCGGAACCGGCTCGACGTCGGTGGCGTCGGCGACGAACTCGTCCACCTCGGCGTCGTCCTCGTATTCACCGTCCTCGTCTTCGTATTCACCGTCCTCGTCTTCGTATTCGTCGTCCTCGTATTCGTATTCGTAGTCTTCGTCGGCCTCCTCGAGTTCCTCGGCGTCGGTCCGCGCGGTGTCGTCGACACGTCCCGCGTCCCGATCGTGGACCGCTCGGGCCTGGCGCGCCTGCGCACGCTCCTCGCGCCAGGCGTCGCGCGCGTCGAGCAGGCGATTCCCGAGCGCGCTCATGCCCTCACCGAGTCCGCGGAACGCGTCGGTGGTCGCACCCAGCAGGGGCGCGAACGCGGCGTTCACCCGCGCGGCGAGTCCGTCGATCGCCGGCAGCGGAAGGCGCAGCGGCGGCATCGGGCGCAACACCAGCCACGATCCGAGGCTGGCCAGGACGAGAAAGCTGCCCACGGGACCGACCACCGAGGCCAACAGACCTTCCGCCCACTCCCCGATCCGGCCGCCCGCTCCCGGCGGCACCCCGAGACGATCGAGGTGGTCGTGGGCCAGCAGCGACGAGACCGCCAGGACGAAGACCACGGCCCAGCCACCGCGGACGACGGCCTGCCGCTTCGACGCCGCACGCCGCAGTGGGATCCAGGCCCACGGCAGGAGTGGCAGCAGCCAGAGCAGGAACGGGCCCACGCCATCGCGCACGGTGGTACCGATCCAGTCCCCGACCGGACCCACCGGCAGACGGCCGTCCGCCCCCGCGGCCACCACGCCGGAGACCGTCGCCGCGACCACGGCGAGGAACAGACTCAACAGGGCGGTGAGGACGACGTCGAGCAGACGTGGTCGGGTGGACTTGGCGCGTCGGCCCATGCGCAGAGGCCCCCTCACGCGGAAGGCGAACGGAGTCGATCTGGTCGCGCGGGGACGGGTCGTGCGACCCGCGGGTCGGAGTGCCGCCACGGCCGGACGCGACCGCGCCGGGGCTCGCGCGGCGTGGACGGGACGCCCCGGGGAGCGCCGGACCACCGGACGTCGGCCGGCTCCGGATCCTCCCGGAGCAGGACACGCCGCACAGTAGGGCCAGGCGGGGCCGGGGTCAACGTCCGGACGCGTCGGTTCAGGCCGATTCGGCGGCGAGTTGGGCCGCCAGGTCGCCCATGCGGTCGTCGAGGTAACGCGTGGTCGCCTCGCCCCGCACGAACACGGGATCCTCCAGCACGGCCCGGTGCAGCTCGATACTCGTCGGCAGCCCTTCCACGACCAGTTCTCCCAGGGCCCGGTGCATGCGGGCGATGGCCTCGGTCCGGTCGGCGCCGTGACAGATCAACTTCGCCAACAGGGAATCGTAGTGCGGGCCCACCACGTAGTCGCCGTAGATGTGCGTGTCCAAGCGGACACCGGGTCCACCCGGAGGGTGGAACATGGTGATCCGGCCGGGTGAGGGTGCGAAGTCCCGGCGGGGATCCTCGGCGTTGATCCGGCACTCGATCGCGTGGCCCTGGATCTTCACCTGCTCCTGCGTGAACCGCAGCGATTCACCCGAACCCACCCGGAGTTGTTCCTTGATCAGGTCGATGCCGGTGACCATCTCGGTCACGGGATGCTCGACCTGGATCCGGGTGTTCATCTCCATGAAGTAGAACGACCGATCCTCGTCGAGCAGGAATTCGACGGTGCCCGCCGAGGTGTAGCCCACGTGGTGGCAGAGCTTCACGGCCGCGTCGCCCATGCGCTGACGCAGATCCGGGTCGACGGCGGGCGAAGGCGATTCCTCGATCAGCTTCTGATGACGACGCTGCACCGAGCAGTCGCGCTCTCCCAGGTGCACGACGTTCCCGTGCTCGTCGGCCAGGACCTGGATCTCGACGTGCCGGGGACGGAGGATCAGCTTCTCGACGTACATCGCGCCGTTGCGGAAGGCCGCCGCCGCCTCGGCGCTGGCCATGGGGAACGCGCGGCGCAGATCGACCTCGTTCATCGCCGGACGCATGCCCTTGCCCCCACCACCGGCGACCGCTTTCAGCATGACCGGGTAGCCGATCTCGGCCGCCACCTGCGCTGCGTCGTCGACGGTCGTGCAGATCCCCTTGCTGCCCGGCACGACCGGCACCCCCGCCTCCATCGCCGTGCGACGGGCCTGGTCCTTGTCTCCCATGCGGTTGATGATCTCCGGCGCCGGACCCAGCCACTTGATGTCGCAGCTGCCGATGATCTCGGCGAATTCGGCGTTCTCGGCCAGGAATCCGTAGCCGGGGTGCACGGCATCGGCGCCCGTGATCTCGGCAGCGGCGACCAGCCGTGGGACGTTCAGGTAGCTGGCCGTGGCCAGGGGCTCTCCCACGCAGACCGACTCGTCGGCGAACTTGACGTGCAGGGCCTCGAGGTCGGCCGTCGAGTGCACGGCTACGGTCTCGATCCCCAGCTCACGGCAGGCGCGCATGATGCGCAGAGCGATCTCGCCGCGGTTGGCCACCAGTACCTTGCGAATCATCGATGTCCCCCGTCACGGGTCGGTGCGGCATCTCCGGCCGCCGGGCGCACGGAACGAAGCGCTCACGATGCCCGAATTCGCGGCCGCCGGCAAGGGAACGGTCGACGGACGGTCCGGTACGGGCTCGATGGTTCCGCGCGGACTCAGAGTTCCAGATAGTCGCCCTGTACGGGAGTGGGACCCCCGGGGTCGGTCGCGGCGGCCTTCTCGCCACCCTTCTCGAAGGTGTCCCATCGGCCGTCGCTGGCACCCTGGATCCCCTTCACCCGCAGACTGAACTCGTGGGGATTGGTCGACGCCCGCATGGCTTCCTCGAGGCTGACCTCGCCGCTGCGGAAGAGGGACATGAGGGACTGATCGAAGGTCTGCATCCGGTAGGTCACGTGACCCTCGGCGATCGCGTCCTGGATCATGTGGGTCTTCTCGGGCTCCCGGATGTACTCCTGGATCGTGCTCGTGTTGATCATGCACTCGACCGCGGGCACGCGACCCCGACCCCCGATGCGAGGGATCAGACGTTGGCTGACGATGGCCCGCAGCGTGTTGCTCAGGAGATAGCGGATCTCCTGGTGCTGGTGCGGCGGGAAGAAGCTGAGGATGCGGTGCATGGTCTGGGTCGCATCCATGGTGTGCAGCGTGCTGAAGACGAGGTGGCCGGTGTCGGCCGCCGTCAGGGCCGTCTTCATGGTCTCGTTGTCGCGGATCTCGCCGATCAGGATCACGTCGGGATCCTGCCGCAGTACGTGCTTCAGCGCCTTCGTGTAGCTCGAGGTGTCGGTGCCGACTTCGCGCTGGTTGATCTGGCTGCGCTTGTCGCGGTGCAGGAACTCGATCGGATCCTCGATCGTGATGATGTTGCTCGTGAGTTCGGTGTTGATGGTGTCGATCATGCCCGCGAGCGTGGTCGACTTCCCCGACCCGACCGTTCCCGTCACGAAGACCAGCCCGCGCGGGTAGAGCGCGATGTCGCGCACGATCGGCGGCAGGTCGAGTTCCTCGAGCGCCTTGATCTCGACGGGGACCTGGCGGAAGACCATCGCCACCGAGCCCCGTTGCACGTAGAAGTTCGCGCGGAATCGGGCCAGGCCGGGAACGCCGAAGGCGAAGTCGACCTCGCGTGTGGTCTCGAACTCGTCGCGCTGGGCGGGCGTCAGGATGTGCTCGACCACCTCGGCCATGTCCTTCGGCCCCGGGGCCTCGAACTCGAGCCGCACGAGCCGGCCGTGGACCCGGGCCGTCGGCGCCACCCCGACCTTCAGGTGGAGATCGCTGGCCTCGAGCTCGATCATGCGTTGCAGGATGCTCTTGATCTGGATCGCCACGGTGATCGCTCCCCTCCGGGTCCGCGTGGAGTGCGATCGCAGCGCAGGATTGCGCGTCGCTCCGCGCCGCGGGGGCACGTCACTCCGGGAGGCAGAACGAGCAAACGACGGTCCAATCCGGACCGTCGTCACACGGCGCGCCCGGCCGCTCCCGGCCCGACGCTCTTCGGAAACATCGGGGCTCAGTCCGGCTCGACCACGAACAGGGCCTGCCCGAACTCCACGGGCTGACCGTTCTCGGCGAGGATCTCGCGCACGATGCCCGCGAACTCGGCTTCGATCTCGTTCATGACCTTCATGGCCTCGACGATGCAGAGGACGTCCCCGGCGCCGACCCGCTGTCCGACCTCGACGAAGCTCGAGGCCTCCGGCGACGGCGACCGGTAGAAGGTGCCGACGATGGGGCTGACGACCTCGCGCCCCGTCGCGCTCGGCGCGGCCGGCTCGGGCTCGCTCGGCGGGGCCTCCGGTGCCGGCGCGGCGGCCGGGACGACCGGGGTGGGCATCGGAGCCGCCGGGACCGCCGTCGCGGCCTTGGCGATCCGGATCGTCTCTCCCCGGTGGGAGAGCTCGAGCTCCTGGATCTGGCTGTCCTCGACCAGTTGCACCAGCTCGCGAATCTTGTCCAGCTCCATCACCACTCCCCGGCTGACGGCGCGCGCTCGGAGCGCGTCCTCGATGCGGTTTCGGCGGCCCGCGGGGCCCCGGCCTCGGGTCGCACTATCGCGGACCCGGGCCCTCGGGGCAACATCCAAAGCAGCCCGAGGGCTCAGACACGCGTGAGGTACTTGCCCGTCCTCGTGTCGATCCGCAGGACGTCGCCCTCTTCGACGAAGAGCGGCACCTGCACCACCAGGCCCGTCTCCAGCTCGGCCGGCTTCGTCCCGCCCTGGGCCGTGTCGCCCTTCACGCCGGGATCGGCCTTCGCGACCTCGAGCTCGACGTGGTTGGCGACCTCCACGGTGATCGGCTTTTCCCCGCGCATGAGCATCGTCACCGTGTCGTTCTCCTTCAGGTAGGGAATGGCATCGGTGAGGGCTTCCTTCGGCAGGCCGATCTGCTCGAAGGTCTCGGTGTGCATGAAGGTGTACATGTCGCCGTCGTTGAAGAGGTACTGGTACTCGTGGTTCTCCAGCCGGACCTCTTCGACCTTCTCGCCGGCGCGGAAGGTCTTGTCGACCACCTTCCCCGACTCGACGTACTTCAGCTTGGTGCGGACGAAGGCACCGCCCTTTCCGGGCTTCACGTGCTGGAACTCGACGATGGAGACGAGATTGCCGTCGATCTCCATGGTGAAACCGGTGCGGAAGTCGCTCGTGTCGGCCATGCCTCTTGGATCCCTGGACGCGAGGAGTGGTCGGCCACGGACGACGCCGGGCCGGGAACCGCGAAAGTGTACATGGAGTGCGGGCCGGGGCAAGGGCGGTGCCTAGGCCTGCGGTCCGCCGCTTTCCCGGCGATCGCGCAGGACGTGGACCAGACCGCGCAGGCCGAGTTCGTAGCTCTCGATCCCGAAACCGGCGACCGTGCCCACGGCGATGTCCGACAGCAGACTCCGCTGCCGGAAGTCCTCGCGGCGGGCGAGATTCGAGGCGTGGACTTCGACCAGGGGCCGGTCCATCGCCAGGAAGGCGTCGCGCAGACTCACGCTGCTGTGGGTCAGGCCACCCGCGTTGACCACGAATCCGTCGATGTGGTTGCTACCGTGGATCCGATCGATCAGCTCACCTTCGTGGTTGCTCTGGTAGCCATCGACCTCGACCCCGAGCTCGACCCCCACGTGCACGAGTCTCGATTCCAGGTCCGTGAGCCGCAGATCCCCGTAGATCTCCGGCTGCCGGCTGCCGAGCAGGTTCAGGTTCGGGCCGTGCAGGATCAGGACGTTCACGCCGATCTCCTTCCGCGTCGGGCTCCGATCGACCGGGGTTCCCCGCACGGAAACACGTCGACCCGCGGACCGTTCCGGCCCGCTCGCCGCGCAGCATACAGCAGAGGGCGGACGTCGTCAGTCGTCGACGCGGATCCGGTCCAGCCAATTGCGGAAGTGCTCGAACCGCTCGCGCTCGCGTTCCTGCTCCGACCCGGCCGAGGGCGGGGCCTCGAGCGGCGGCGACGGCGAGACCTCGGGCTCGTCGTCGTCGATCTCCGAGGGGGTGGCGCTCAGGGTGAGCGGCTCGGGCGCGAGTGTCCGTGCGATCTCGTCGTCGACGCCGTCGTCGGCTTCCACCGCGGTCGCCTCCGGGGCACGGGAGTCGTCGGCCTCGAGCTCGGCGATGCGGGACACGACGCGCTCGGCGTCGGGATGGCGCTCGACCACCTGTCGGAGGATGTCCAACGCCTTCTCGCGGAACCCCTGCTCCGCGTAGATCTCGGCCAGGGTCATGGTCGCGATCTCGGTCGTGGGAATCTCGCTGTCGTCGACGGGGCGCGGACGCGCGGCGACCTCCACGGCCTCGGGGGCCACATCGACCTCGTCCTCCGGAACCGCGGTCTCCGACGGACCCACCTCGACCGCCGGGGCGGACGCGGTGGCCTCGGCGTCGTCCTCGGGAGCGTCACCTTCGTCCTGTGGCGGATCGTCCTCGTCGTGAAGGTCGATCTCCGAATTCTCGCCCGTCGGATCTTCGCCCCAGCGACTCTCCGTCATCGGATCGTCGACTTCGGAAGCCTCGACGAGTTCGGGAATCTCGATTCCGGCCGTGCCGACCGGCGTGCTCTCCATCGGCTCGTCGTCCGACGCGTCGTAGACTTCCGGTACGTCGGCAACTTCGAGTGCGTCGGAATCCTCCGGAACCTCGGCCACGTCCGGGACGACCTCGTCCCCGGCCGGTTCGTCGGTCGTCTCGACCGCCGGCTGGTCGCCGACGCCGGCCAATTGCGACCGCAGGGCCTCGAGGCGTCGTTCGGCCGTCGCGGGATCGATCTCGAGCCCGCAGACGAGTTCCCAGCGCTCCGCGGCGGCCACCAGGTCCCCGCGAGACTCGTCGAGTTCGGCGAGTTGCCGCAGGGCGAGCAGGTTCTGGGGGTCGAACTCCAGGACGCGATCGAAGGCTTCGCGCGCGGCTTCGTCGTCGCCGCGCTCCAGGTGGATCTTGCCGAGGATGACGTAGGCGCTGGAGTAGCGCGGATGCCGGGCCAGGCCCGTATGGCAGACCCCGAGGGCCTCCTGGAGGCGGCCGAGCTTGCGCAGGCAGTCGGCCAGAGGAGCGAAGACACGCCCTTCCGGCTGCTCGACCTGCCGTTGCTGCAGGCGCTGCAGTTCGTTCTCGAGCGACTGGCGATCGTTCACGGTTCCGTCCCCGTTGCCGGTCCGGCCTCGGCCGCCCCTACGGTGGCCCCTCGCCGAGGACGGTCAGAGACTGCTGCAGGATCTTCCGCTCCACGCGGTGGCCGACCGTAGCCGAGCCGATTCCGTGCGTCAACACGAGCCTGACCTCGCCGCCGTTCGACTTCTTGTCGTAACGCATTGCGCGCCAGAACTTTGGCTCGTCGATCGCACGGACCTTCCGAGGCAGTCCGAGCCGTCCGAGTGCCTCCACGATGCGGCCGGTCGTCCCACCCGGGGCAACGTCGAGGCGTTCCGAGACCCAGGAAGCACTTATCATGCCCAGCCCGACCGCCTCGCCGTGCGTCAGGCGCGGTCGGTGGGCAACCTCGAGGGCATGGCCCACGGTGTGGCCGAAGTTCAGGACCGCGCGCCCGCCGGACTCGCGCGGATCGCCCGCGACCACGTCTGCCTTCACCCGATTCGCGCCCTCCAGGACCTCCAGCCAGGCCGTGCGATCCAGGGATCGTAGCGCCGCGGCCGCCTCCGACGTCCGGGTGAACAAGGCTGCATCCGCGATCACCCCCGCCTTCAGCACCTCGGCGAGCCCGGACCGCGTGTGCCGGCGGGGAAGCGTCTCGAGCGCCTCGAGGACCCCGTAGACGCCGACGGGTTGGTGGAACGTGCCGACCACGTTCTTCGCCCCCGCCAGGTTCACCGCCGTCTTCCCGCCGATCGCGCTGTCGGCCATGGCCAGACTCGTGGTCGCGATCGGACACCAGGGAACGCCCCGCATCCACGTCGAAGCGAAGAACCCGGTCAGGTCACCGATCGTTCCCCCGCCCACGGCGACGACCAGCGATTGGCGATCCATACCGAACTCGGCTGCAGCTCGATGGAGACGCTCGAAGGAGCGCAGCGTCTTGACCGACTCCCCACCGTTGAGCACGACCGTCCGGCGCCGGGCTTCGGCGTCGAGTCCCGCCAGGGCCCGTGGGTGCCGATCGACGACCCGCCGGTCGACGACGACCAGACCGACCGCCTCCGACCGGTCGTCGCGCAGGGCCCTGAACGCCTCACCGAACGTTTCCCGAAGTCTAACAGGATAAGGAGGTTGCAGCCGTACCTTCGAGTCACTTCTCATGATCGCGGAACGAAGGTGCCCGCCACCGCACGCGCTTCTCGCAGGTACGGATGCTTGTCGCCCTGCGGATTGTAGGTGAACCAGTTGATCCCGAACAGCCGACGCGACGGTTCGTCGAGCAGGAACAGGGTCCGGAAGGGGCCGCCCACCTGGGCCGACAGGACCTCGTACATCCCGGCGAGCTGCGGTCGGGGCTCTCCGCGGAACATCTCGGTCGACCACGTGTAGCCGTAGAGATCCTGGAGCGCCTCGTCGAGGAAGGTGCCCCAGCGGCGACGCAGCGCCAGCAGCGCCTCGGGATCCTCCATGTCGAAGGCCTCGGGATCCTCGAGGGTCTTCCAGAACACCACCACGCCACGCGTGGGGTTCTCGTGGAGGACCTCGACCATGCCCAGGTCACCCTCGGCATTCTGTTTGATCCCGTTGATCCGGTAGCCCTCGGGCACGGTCATGCGGATGCCGGCGTTCTCGCGCAGGGACCGCTCGGCCTCGGCGTTGCGTCCGAGGCCCAGCATGTACTCCATCACGCGCTCGCGGTTCATCTCCTCGATCTGGCCGCGCAGGGCCGGGGCCTCCTGGTTGATCGCGCTCTGCATGAAACTGCGGTCGGATCCGGCCAGGAACAGAACGTTCTGGTTGTTGGCGTAGACGTCTTCGCGAGCGGCGAAGAAGAGGTGACGCGACTCCATGACCTTCATCTGGGTCCCCCCGAGCCGTCGGCGGATCTCCCGGGACGCGCCGTCCTTGCCCTTCAGGTACCCGATCACGATGACGTTCTTGTAGAGCCGCGCGTCGTCCTTCGCGTCGAAGTCGAAGATGTCGACACGCAGCATCGGTTCCCGGCGGATCCCCGTGTTCGCATCGACCTCGAGGGCCTGCTTCAGCTGGAACGCAACGGGATTGAAGAGGTCGAGATCGGTGAGGATGGCCACGTCGGAATAGCTTCCGACTGCATTCAGGACCGGGGACGAATCTCCACACCCGCCCAGCCCCAGGGCCAGGACGGCGGCGAGGAGCACCCGGGAAACACGCAAGCGCACAGGGCCCTCCCGAGGAACGTTGGGATGGATCAGCGGCGCTCGCCGGCGGAACCGGTCGCGATGGAGTCCCGGACGTCGCCCGACGTCGGCAGTGTGGACCGCCGCATCGGCATGTTCAAGCGCTGAACGCCGCCTTCCTGCGCCGCCCCCGCCCGGCTGTTCCAGAACAGGTGCTGCATGATCGTCGTCTGCATCGACGACGGCAGCGTCGGCCACAGGCCGCGCCGACCTTCGCGCACCGGAGCGTAGAGGTCGTCCCGGAACCCGGGGCCGCCCACCGTGCGGATGCCGAAGTCACCGTCGGTGACGTCGATCTCGAAGGGATTCGTGCGGACCGCTCCGCTCAGATCCGGTTCCTCTTCGCCCACCGTCCGCGCTCCGACCAGCGAGGTCGCGCCGACCGGCGCCTCGACGTCCCTACCATCGCCGATGGTGCCCGTTCCGTCACCGGGCAGCAACCAGGCGCCCATTCCGACCACGAGGACCGTCACCGCCAGCGCACTGGCGACTGCCGGACGCCAGAAGCTCCAACGCTCACCCACGATGGCCGTATCCGTGGCCTCGGCCGCCCGCTCCCGCAGAGCCTTCTGGATCCCCAACTGTACTTTCCACTCGAAGTTCTCCGAGGGTTCGGCTTCAGCCGCCAGCATCCACTGCCGTCCCTGCTCGAGCACCTCTTGATGACGCCGACATTCGGGACAGGCGCCGATGTGCTCGCCGAGTCGAACGCGCTCGGTCTCTCCGAGATCGTCATCCAGGGCGCGCGAGATCCATGTGCGGGCGCGCCGGCAGTCACGGGAACGAGAAGGAGGAAGGAAGCTCATCGTGGTGTCCTCGTTCAGCGGGTTTCGCCGTCAGGGGTGGCTGGACCGTCTTCGAGCATCGGTTCGATCAACTTACGGAAGTGGTTCCGAGCACGATTGATACGACTGCGCACGGTCCCCAGTTTGAGGCCGGTGACCGCCCGGATTTCCTCGTAGCTGAGCTGATTGACCTCGCGCAGCACGAAGGGGATCCGGTAGCGCTCGGGGATCTGCTCGGTGACCTCGCGAATGATCCGCTCGAGGTCCTCGCCGACGGCGACCTGCTCGGGATCGGGCGCCTCGTCGGCGATCTCCTGCACCACTTCCTCGTCGCCGTCGCCGTGATTGAAGAACATCGACAGCACCGGGGGACGGCGCTTCTTCTGACGGTAGCGGTTGCGGACCAGATTCGTGGCGATCGTGTAGAGCCAGGTCGAGAACCGGGCAATGGTCCGGTACTTGTCGGCATGCACATAGGCGCGCACGAAGGCATCCTGGGCCAGTTCTTCGGCCAGGTCCCCGTCGCTCACCAAGCGCAGCAGGTAGTTGTACAGGCGCGTCTTGTAGCGACGGACCAGGATGTCGTAACAGGCCTTCTCACCGGCCTGCACGCGCAGCATCAGGTCTTCGTCGCTCAGCTCGGTGCGATCGACCGGCCGACGATCGGGGTCGAGCATCGTGACCTTCTCGGCCAGACCCATGGTGGACTCCCTCCGGGGCAACCGTACTCCCGGAGGTCTACACCGTGGGTGCGTCAGGGTTCCCACAGGGGATCGAGGATCGAATCGCCCAGGGCGGCGACGGTCCGGATCTCGGACCAGTCCACCACGATCGGAGCCTCGACACCAGGTGCTCCGATCCGTAGGCGCCGTGGCAGAGCATCAGGCCCGGGACCCTCGTGGGCCTCGACCACCGTTCGGATCGTACGGACCTCGTCGTCGACCCGCCAGACCAGTTCGGCCCATTCCAGCGGTCGGGACCGTGCCCGCCTCCATCCGCGCCGTTCGCCACGCCGCCGGATCTCGTCGCCGGCGCGCTCCCAGGGGCGCGCTCGGTTCCCGACCGTGCGGCCGGTCAGGATCCATACCAGATCTCCGACCTCGAACGACCCGCCCTGGGCCTCGAATCGACCCGGGCGCTCCCCCATGTCGGTGAATCGCCCCGTGCGACGATCGAACAGAAGAGCCGTGTCCGCGGTCCAGACGAGGACCTCGTGGACGGGAGCCCTGCCCTCGGGCCGGTAGCGGATCTCGACACGGGCGGACGCGTCGTTGCGCAGGAAGGCGTGGACCCGGGCCTCGGGGCCCATGCCCGGCAACGGACCGCGCGCGGTGCCCCGGAGCTCGACGCCCCCCGTGCGCGTGCCCGACAGGGGCGGTGGGGCGACCTCTCCGCCCCCGCGCGTCGTCGCGCAACCCGCGGTGACGATCAGGGCCGCAGCCACGGCGAACACCACGTATCGGCGACGGTCAGGGCTGCTCACGCATCGCCTCGCGCATGGCCTCGATCCGCTCCTCGAGGCGTTCGGTGTCGCCGCCGGCCACGCGCGCCCGCTCGAAGCTGCGCAGCGCCTCTTCGTGGCGGCCGAGCGCCGCCAGGCATTCGCCCACGTGCTCGAGGACGACCGGATCGTCCCCGAGGAGGTTGACGGCCTTGATCAGACGATCGAGAGCCTCCTCGTAGTGCCCCTGCCGGTACAGGACCCATCCCAGGCTGTCGACGTAGGCACCGTTGTCGGGCTCCTCGGCGACCGCTTCCCGGATCAGACGTTCCGCGCGCTCCAGTTCCCAGCCCTGGTCGGCCAGGAGATAGCCGTAGAAATTCTTCAGGTGAGCGTCGTCGGGTTCCAGCTCCAGGAGGCGCTCCAGCGTCGCGCGTGCGCCCTCGAAGTCGCGGTTGGACTCCTGCACCACGGCCAGGTCGTAGAGCACCTGGAAGTTCTCCTGATCCAGCTCCGCCGCCCGCTGAAGCCAGGGCTGGGCCCGCTCGGTGCTCCCTGCCCTCCGCAGAAGGGCCCCCAGGAGGTAGTTCTGGCGCACGCTGTCCCCGGACACGGCGTCGGCGGTGCGATCGAGCCAGCGTTCGAATGCGGCGATCTCCCGCTCGTCGGCACGCCCGGAGAGCAGGCCCGGATCGGCCTGCGACATGGCCAGCAGGAGGCTCACGTGCGCGCCTCCGTCTTCCGGAGCCGCCTCCGCTGCCCGACGCAGCTCCTCGACGGCGCGCTCGTAGTCGTCGAGCTCCATGTACAGTTCGCCGATCGTGCGCCGCACCCGCGCCGGATCCACCTCGGGATTCTCCACCAGCGGTTCGAGGACCGCGATCGCCTCCTCCCGCCGGTCGAGCGAAGCGAGCAGGTCGGCGACGATCATGCGTGCTCGTGGTTCCAGCACCCCGCGCCGAGCCATCGGCAGGAGGAGCTCCACCGTGCGCTCGCGGTCTCCGCGGGCCAGATAGAGATCGGCCAGGCGCGCCTGTTGGGTCGGTCCGAGTGCGTCGCGGTCGACGAGGTCCTGGAGCATGGTCAACAGCTCCTCGTCCCGCCCCTGCAGACGCAGCAACTCCGAGAGGCGATCGATCGCCTCGACCGAATCCGGCTCGAGTTCCAGAGCCCGGCGCCAGGCGGCTTCGGTCTCCTCGGGGCGTTCCAGCTCGAGCAGGACATCGCCACGGCGGATCCTCCACGCGGCCACCTCTGGCTCCCGCTCGATCATGGCGTCGACGGCGGCCAGGGCCTCCTGTGGCCGTCCGGCCTGCTGGAGGAGCTCGACCCGCAGCTCCGCGCCGAAGTCGTCGCCGGGGAAACGCTCGACGAGTTCCTCCGCGGCCGTCAGTGCCTGCTCCGTCCGGCCGGTCATGGCCAGCAGCTGGGCCCGCTGCCGCGCCAGACCCGCGTCTTCGGGGAAGCGATCCACGAGGTCCTCGAGCGTCGTCAGTGCGGCCTCGGCGCGGCCGGCGCGCAGCGCCACGTCGACGTAGCGACGTGCCAGCTCGGGGTCCTCGGGGAGCAGACGATGGGCGCGGCGGTAGTACTCCAGCGCGCTGCGCGCGTCTCCGGACTCGAGCAGTGCACTGCCCACGAGCAGGGCGATCGCCACGTCCTCCGGCAGAACCGGGTCGGGGACGTCGAGCGTGGCCTGGCTGGGCGCGGTCGGTGTCCGCGGAACATCGGTCGTCGACGTGGACGCGCACGCAGACAGCGCCAGGACCATTGCCCCCGCTCCCGCGGGCAGACGGCCACGCAGGGTCTTGCGCAGAAGTGCGGTCATGCGCGTCCTCGGATCGTGGGCGAAGGGGAGTGCCGCGGGGCCCAAGATAGGGACAGGCGAGCGATCCCGGTAATCGGAACATTGTGCCTCCGAGATTGTGCATTCCCCAGCGGGGCGGGCCCATCGGCTCGCCCCGCTCGTTTCGGCCCTCAGAACGCGTACTTCAGCTCGTGTCGGCGGTTCACCGGCAGTTCCCGTGTCTCGATCCTCCGCTCGTAGT
>DATFKK010000178.1 GCA_035268685.1 Candidatus Krumholzibacteriia bacterium
CTTCTAATCCGACGGTCCCAGGTTCGAATCCTGGCGGGCGCGCCAATCCATCTCCCAGCGGTCTCGACGCCGCTCGAGCCACCGAACACACCGCGACGCGAGCAACATCCCGGCGGGAGACCCGCCCCGAGCCTCGACCCACCTCGCTGCCGCCGAACGCACCCGGCCGTCGACCACCGCGAATCCAACCGCTCGGCCGACACCTGCGGCGGACCCGGACCGGGCTTTCACTGCCCTTCCTCTCCCCGCCCGGGACACCCTGCAGTACAATCCCACACGTCCCCTCCCGGCCGCCCTCGCACCCAGGAGTCCTCTCGTGCGCACCGCCGGTCGACCGTCAGGCATCGGTCCGTTCCTCGTCGTCGCCGCTCTTCTCCTGCTCGCGCCCCTGTCCTCCTCCGCCCAGACCCCGTACTTCCGACTCGATCCGTCGGACGACGCGTCGTTCGAGACGCCGTCGGGTTCGACGCTGTCGCGCGACGTCACCGTCGACGAGACGCTGGTGACCGGAGTGGTCGCCACACGGATCGAGAACGAGGAGACCGAGATCGGCGGCAGCTCGCAGACCTATTGGAACTACTGGACCTTCGCCGACGGGCAGCTCTTCCTGCACGGTTTCTGGCGGCCGGTCGAGGGCTTCGGCCGCGTCTATGATCCGCCCTTGCTGTGGATCGACGCCGATCCGTCGGTCGGTGCTGCCTGGCAGAGCGAGGTCCAGGCCCTGGACTTCGTCACCGGCGACGCGACGTCGCAGGCCCGTCTCGACGTGACGGTCACCGCCGCGGAGACGATCGACGTTCCGGCCGGAACCTTCGACGTCCTGCTCTTCGAGTACGTGGACCAGCAGGTGATCAAGGGCGGCTTCGACGTGTTCGGGCGTCGGACCGGACTCGTCCGCCAGACCGAGCCGTCGCTGCCGCTGGCCTTCCGCGAGTGGCGTGCGGCCGAGACCGGACTCGTGCGGACGGCGTTCGGGGCGGACGCGGAATCCGACTGGTTCGAACTCGTCGGCGGGACCGTGGACGGGGCGGTCCGTTCGTGGGGTTCGGTGAAGAGCGGGTACGTGGACTGAGGCCGTGGGCGCGGGTGCCGGACGGGGCCGGCGATTTTCCGTGGCCCCGCTCCCGGCGATCCGTCGCGTCTTCCCGTGAGACCATCCACGACCTCGCCCCGGCGCCCACGCACGCCGGATTCCACGGGAGACCTGCCATGCCCTCGCTCGCGCGCCCGCTCGCCCTGCTCGCCGTCCTCCTCGCCCTGACCGCCTCGCCGGCCGCCGCCCAGACGGTCGTCACCTTCGACGCGCTCGGCACGGGCGACTCCTGGGGCTCGCTCGACGGCGACGTGATCGGAGACGTGGCCTTCGCCGAACAGGGGGTCGAGGTCACGCTCACGCCCTTCCAGGTCAGCGGGTCGCCGAGCTTCGGGTCGGCCACCATCGAGCCGTCGTTCGGACCGCCGCGGGACTTCTACGTGGGCAACATCGCGCGCCTCGCGCTCATCGGCCTGAACTTCGACTTCGTCGGCACGGGCAGCACGACCACCTTCGAGTACTTCGACCAGGGCGGTGCGGTGAACCTGCGCCTGAACGGCACGGGCTCGCTGATCATCGCCCCGGACTTCGCCAGTCTGCGCGGGCCGATCGGCGGTGGGGTCACGCTCGACGCCACCGAGGTCCTCGTTCCGGGCGGCGTCAAGGGCACGGTGACGCTCACCGGCGACATCAGCGAACTGACGATCGGCGGCGCGGAGCTGTTCATCGACGAGGTGCGCGGGGGCGGGCCCGGTGCGGACTCGGGCTACTGCGACCTCGCGATCACGCACGAGTCGCTGGCGCTGGGGACGCGCTATGGCGACGTGGCCGGCATGAGCCCGGGCGACCTGATGTTCGTGGAGAGCGACATCGAGGTCTTCGCGGCGGAGTTCTCCTCGGGCAGCGGCGGCACCGCCTTCGGCGACGCGGTGGTCGAGCAGCCTTCGATCGCCGGCTTCGGCAGCGGCAACGCCCTCACCACTCTGCGCCTGAACGGCGAGTACGTCTTCGAGGAAGGACCCTTCGTCGCCACGCAGATCCGCTTCGTGTTCCTCAGCCGCAGCGGGGTCGAGAACCTGGGGATCAACGGCGCGGAACCCTACGTCGGCAGTCTCGACAAGCTGCCGGTGGCCGTCGCGCCCGGCGTCGAGGCCACGGTGCAGGCCACGGACACGGGATCGTACGTCGTCGGCGAGGTCGTCCTGCGCGGACCGGTGCGCACGATGGTCCTCGGCGGCGAACAACTGACGGTCGACGAGTTCTGCGTCGAGCGCGGGCTGGCCGCGCCGGGCGACTGCACGCACGCCTCGGACAACGAATCACAGCCGCTCGGCGAGACCTGGGGGCGGAACGGGGGCCAGCAGCCGGGCGACTTCGTCTTCGACGAGAACGAGATCGGCGTGCGTGTCGAGGCCCTGGAAGCGGGCGGCTCGACGTCCTTCGACACGATCACGGTGGAGCAGGCCCGTTGCTCGGCGGCGAGCGGACAGGCCCTGGGCCTGAGCGGCGCCGGCGTGTCGTGGGACCTGCGGCGGATCACGCCGGTGGACTTCGCGCGCTTCGCCTTCTGCTGGTGCGGGGGCGCGACCACGCTCACGGTGAACGGCACGACGGTCGAGGCGGCCCTGCCCGACATCCCCGCCGACGCCTTCGCGCCCGACGCGCTGGTCGACGTCACGGTGACCGGCGTCGACGGCGGCTGCATCACCGGCGTGGTGCGGATCCTGGGCGATCTGGAGTCGGTCGGCGTGGCGGGCGAAGCCTTGCAGGTCGACGACTTCTGCGCCGTCGCCGCGGGCGCGGCCACGAGCGCAGACGCACCCGCGCCGCCCCGCGCGATCGTCGGCAACCACCCGAACCCCTTCAACCCGAGCACCACGATCGTCTTCTCGCTCGACCGCGAGGGACCGGCGGAACTGGCCGTGTTCGACGCCCGTGGGCGCCACGTGACGACCCTGGTCGACACGGCGCTCCCGGCCGGCCGCCACGAGGTGCGTTGGGACGGTCGCGACACGGCGGGCCGTGTCGCGGCGTCGGGGGTCTACTTCGTGCGTCTGTCGGGAGCGGACGTGGGGCAGGCCCATCGTCTGGTCCTGCTGAAGTAGACCGCGCGGGGCTCAGGCGTCCGCACCGAGTTCCTTGCGCAGCCACGCCCGCGCGAGTTGCCAGGTGCGCTTGACCGTCCGCGGCGAGGTCCCGAGCGCCGCGGCGGTCTCCTCGACGCCGAGCCCCGCGTAGTACCGGCACTCGACCACGCGCGCCGCGCGCGGGTCGAAGCCGGCCAGGGTGTCGAGGAGATCGTCGATCGCCACGATCTCGTCGATCTGATCCTCGCCGGTCACCGGCAGCGACACGGTGAAGGTCACCTGCACCTGGTCGCCGCCGCGTTTCAGGCGACGACGTTCGCGCGCGTGGTCGACGAGCAGGCGCCGCATGGCCATGGCGGCCACCGACAGGAAGTGCTGACGGTTCTGCCACTCCACGCGGTCGTGGTCGACCAGACGCAGGTAGGCCTCGTGGACGAGCGCGGTGGGCTGCAGCGTGTGCCCGGCCCGCTCGGTGCGCAGTTGGCGCTGCGCCATGGCGCGCAGTTCCTCGTACACCAGCGGCAGGACGGTGCCGAGTCCGGAGTCGTCGGCATCGCCCGCGTGCCAGCGGCGCAGGAAGGTGGTCACGGCGTCGTTGGTCACGGCGACTCGCTCCCCTCGGCCCCGCCGACGGCGGGCGTGCGGGCGCGGGCGAGCAGGGTGCGGATCTCTTCGGCGCGGGTGTCGTCGTCGTAGCGCGCCAGGTGGATCCGGAGGGCGCGCTCGAGGAAGGGCGTGGCTTCGTCGCGGCGCTCGCGGGCGAGCAGCATGCGTCCCAGTTCGAAGGCGGATTCGCCGACGTAGGGGTGGTCGTCGGGATACGACGCCCGGTCGATGTCGTGGCTGCGGAGCATGGCGTCGATCGCATCGTCGATCCGCTGCTCGCGCTCGAGCGCCAGCGACAGGTTGTAGTAGCCGCCGGCCAGCCGTGGGTGCTCTTCGCCGAGCGTGCGTTCCCAGATCCCGATGGCCTCGCGGAACAGGGCCTCGGCCTCGTCGGTGCGCTCGAGGTCGAGCAGCGTGCGGGCGAGGTTGTTCATGGTGTTGGCCACGCGCGGGTGGGTGGGGCCGAGCAGCTCGCGGCGGGCCTCGAGGGCCTGGCGCAGCAGCGGTTCGGCCACCTCGGGCTCGTCGCGTTGGAGGTACGAGGCGCCGAGGTTGTTCAGGCTCTGCACGGTCTCGGGATCGCGCGGGCCGAGCACCTCGCGGCGGATGGCGAGCGCGGCCTCGTCGAGCACGAGACCCGAGTCGATCCGGCCGGTCGAGAACAGCACGCCCGACAGGTTGTTCAGGCTCTCGGCCACCTGCCGGTGTCGTTCGCCGAACAGGCGCCGCCGCATGGCGAGCGCGTCGCGGAAGTTCGTCTCGGCCCGGTCGAAACGGCCGAGGTACTGGTTCACCGTGCCGAGGAAGTCCAGGCTCGCGGCCAGGTCGGGATGGTCGTCGTACAACGAGCGCCGCAGTTCCACGCTGCGCTCGGCGAGCGGCGCGGCCTCGTCGTACTGGCCCAGGTTCACCTGCAGGCGCGCGAGCAGGTGGGCGAAGCGCGCGGCCACGGCGGGCTGGTCGTCGAGGCGCTCGAGCATGGTCTGCTGGTTCAGGCGCAGGAAGTCGCGCACGCGCAGGGTGTCGCCGCGGACGGGGTCGCCGGCGATGGGATCGGACACGTCGAACATGTCGATCACCAGCGACTGCACCTGCTCGGCGCGGTCGCGCTCGAGCCGGATCTGTTCGGCCTGCTCGGCGATGCGGTGCGACTGCACGGCGGTGGCGACGCCGGCGCCGAGGACGGCCACGAGGGCGACCACCGACAGCACGACCGTGGTGCGATGGCGGCGCACGAACTTGCCCACCGTGTAGAACACCGAATCGGGATGGGCCTGCAGGGGCAGACCGCGCAGGTGGCGATCGACGTCGTCGCTCAGGGCCAGGGCCGAGTCGTAGCGCTGGCCGGCATCGGGATGCATGGCGACGCGCACGACCAGGTCGAGGTCACCGCGCAGTTGCCGCGCCCGGTCGGGGGCGGCTTCGCTCGGCCGGGGCGGGCGCGCGCCGACGACGGCGGCCAGCAGGCCCTCGCGATCGCGCGTGCCGTCGTCGATGGGATGGCGGTCGGTCAGCAGCAGGTGGAGCAGCACGCCCAGGCCGTAGACGTCGACGGCGGTGGTGACCATCTCGCCGCGCACCTGTTCGGGACTGGCGTACTGCGGGGTCATGGGCACCAGGCCGGTGAGCGTGCGCGGCGAGGTCTCGGGATCGGGATCGAGCAGCTTGGCGATGCCGAAGTCCAGCAGCTTCACGCGGCCGTCGTGGGTGACCAGGATGTTGCTGGGCTTGAGGTCGCGGTGGACCACCAGCGCGCGGTGGGCGTGGTGGACGGCGTCGCACACGGCGCGGAACAGGCGCAATCGTTCGCGGATCCCCAGCGCGCGCTCGCGGCACCACACGTCGATCGGCACGCCGTCGACGTACTCCATCACCAGGTACGGCCGGCCGTCGGCCAGCACGCCCACGTCGAGCATGCGCGCGATGCCCTCGTGGTCGAGGCTGGCCAGGATGTTCTGCTCGGCCCGGAAGCGCGCGACGATGTGTTCGGTGTCCATGCCGCGCTTGATGACCTTCACGGCCACCTGCCGCGCCACGTCGGCCCGGGTGTCGTCGGCGAGGTGGACCACGCCCATGCCGCCCACGCCGATCCGCGCGCCGATGCGGTACGGACCGATCGTGGTGCCGATCAGGTCGTCGTCGATCTCCGGAGCTGCGGCGCCCCGATCGGAGACGAGGGCGTGCACGTGCGCCTCGGGGATCTCGAGTTCGCCGTCGGTGTCGTGGGCGTCGAGCAGCGCGCGCAGCTCGTCGCGGAGGTCGGGGTCGACCTCCTGCAGTTCGCGATCACGCTGCGCCGGAGGAAGCTCCACCAGACGCTCGAAGTGCGACGAGATGTGTTGCCAGCGTCGGGGATCCACGGGACCGGAGGGCGCGAGAAGTGGGAAACGGGCGAGCCTCCATGATACCGCGAATCGGCGGGGTGTGGGGTGTGGATCGGGCAGCCGGGCTTCCCGGGGATCGCGCGGCGGCGCCTCGGGGCGAGCGGCCGACCGTTCCGGGTGCGGTCCGACGAGTCTTCGAACGGCCGATGGTCCCGTCTATTGCCCGAACCGCGCCTTCAACGACCCGAACGACGACTGCTCGCTGCGCACCGGGTCCTGGGTGATGGCTCCGCGGACGGTGCGGGTCGCGGAGGGATTGCAGGGTCCGAGATTCCCGGCCTGCACCCAGCACTCGCGCATCTCGAGGACCACGTCGGCCGTGCCGGGAGCCAGCACCTCGAAGGCCAACTGCAGGAGCGCATCTCCACCGAGGTCGGGAAGGCTCGACGCCCCGAGCAGTTCGCTGGTCTCGGTCGCGCCGGCCACGATCTCGATCTCGCCGGGAGCGCGCTCCGTGAAGGAGACGGACCAGTCGGGTGCGGCGCCCCCGGTCGTGACCCCTTCGAAGGACAGGATCGACGGATCGAAGCGCAGCACACCCTCGACTCCGAACACCACGCGCGGCCAACAGTGGAAGCCGTTGGCCTGCTCCACGTAGTCGGACGTGAACGGCAGGCGCACCGTTCGCCCCACCTGGGCGAGGCGCTCGGGCATGCTGTAATAGTGCTGCTCGAAACAGCCGCCGGAGGGATTGAGGATCAGGCAGCCATCGGGGTAGTTCGTCGGCCCCCTCGGAACCCCGAAGGAGCGGGACTCCCCCGCGCAGTCGACGTAGCCCGGGACGTCACCGAAGCTCGAGGGTTCCGGGGCACGGAGGCACAGAACGGTGTCGAATGGAATAGGCGCGAGCGGGAACAGCCGGAGCCGGACCAGACGGACGAAACTGCCTGCCGTGCATTCCGAGAGCGAGACGATGTAGTCGAGGTCGGAAAACGGGGCGGCATCGGTGCCCGCGGCCAGCAGTTCGGTCCCCAGAACGAACAGACCGAGTGATTGCAGACCCGCGATCCCGACCTCGTACTCGGCGATCCCGCCCGGAGGATCGGTGACGACCACGTACACCTCGAAGGGAACGAAGGAGGTCACGTTCATCGCCGCGGCCCGCCCGCGGGGATCGGGCGACAAGGTGATGTCGCCGGGTTCGGGCTGGAACTGCGCAGATGCGGGAAGGACGGACAGCAGGACGAGGAGCAGGGCACCGGCGGTCGACCGCATCACGGAGTTCGTCTCCCGATTCGTGGAGCGCGAGCCTTCGGGTTCGCAACAGGGCTCGGCGCGTGGAGCGAGAGTAGCAGAAAGTTTCGGGGGGGGGGGCAACACGGTGGTTCGGCACTTGCGGTGCTTCCGGTACTTCCGCCGCTTCCACCGCGGAACATCCCCAGGCGATCCCCAACCCCGTCACTTCCACCGCGGAAGTGGGGCCTGGAAGAACGACGCCTCGGGTCCGCCGATGGCCCGCACCGACGACTGCCCGAACCCATGGCCCGAACCGACTGGCCGCACCGACGACTTCCTGAACCGACTACTGCCCGAACCGCGCCTTCAACGATCCGAACGACGCCCGGTCGTTGCGCACCGGGTCCTGGGTGACGGCCCCGCGGACGATGCGGGTCGCGGAGAGACTGCAGGGGCCGGGATCCCCGGCCGTGACCCGGCACTCGCGCATCTCGAGAACCATGTCGGCCGTGCCGGGGGCCAGGACCTCGAAGGCCAACTGCAGCAGAGCGTCACCACCGAGGTCGGGTAGGCTCGACGCTCCGAACAGGTCGGTGGTCTCGGTCGCGCCCGCCACGATCTCGATCTCGCCGGGCGCTCGTTCGTCGAACGACACCGGCCAGTCGGGCGCGGCGCCGCCGATCGTGACGTCGTCGAAGGACAGGATCGACGGGTCGAAGCGCAGGACACCCTCGACCCCGAACACCGATGGAGGAGTGCACTGCGGTCCGCCGGGCTGGGGCACGACGTCGGACGTCAGCGGAATGCGCACCGTGTCCCCGGGCTGTGCGAGCCGTTCCGGCATGCCGTAGAAGGTCTGCGGGTCGCAGCCGACGGTGGGGTCGAGGATCAGGCATCCGTCCGGATCGAGACCCCCGTCGGTCAGGCCGAAGGGACGAGGAGCGCCGGTGCAGTCGTAGTAACCGGGGCTACCGTCGAAGCTGGAGAGAGTCGGTCCCCCGAGGCAGAGCCGGGAATCGGCCGGGAGCTGCTGCGCGGCGAGAAGGGTGAGCCGGATCAGCCGTACGAAGCTACCGGCAGCGCACTCGTAGAGAGGGACGACGTAGTCGAAGTCGCCCGCAGCGACGTCGAGACCAGCGGTGACGAGTTCGTTCTCGAGGACGAAGAGATCCGGGACCGACGAAAGCCCCTCGATCGCGACCTCGAAGTTCGAGATCCCACCGGGAGGATCGGTGGCCACCACGTAGAGTTCGAAGGGAACGAGGGGCTGGACGTCCATCGCTCCCACGCGTCCCCGGGGGTCGGGTGACAACGTGATGTCGCCGGGCTCGGGCTGGAGCTGGGCGGACGTGGGGAGGGAGGACAGCAGGACCACGAGAAGGGCGCCGACGGTCGACCGCTTCAAGGAACTCGACTCCCGGTTGGTGGAGCGTGAGCCCTCGGACTCCACGGGGGCTGTCTGCATGGGAGCAGAGTAGCACGAGGGGATGTCCGCGGTACGGGTTCCACCTCTTCCTTCGGAACGACCGTCGATGCCGTCAGCTGGCACAACAACGATGGTACGGCTGCCTGGACATCGATCAAGATCGTCCCCAAGCAGGATGGGGTTCCGGACCTGTCGACGGTTCTCTATTCCGCAAGCGGGGTGATGGGATCGTCCGATGCTGTGGTGCAGCAATTCTGTGACCCTGCACCTGTCAGTGCGGGCTCGGACCTCTTCGTCGTGTTCGAGTATCCGCAGGCCTTGCGGACGCACCGTGGCCTCGGAGGCGGGCCAGGAATCGGCGTCCACGCGTCCCCGGAATCGGACGACGGAGCCCTGATCGGAATCGGCGGTGAGGACTGGGTCGGATTGCCCGACGGCGTCGACCTCGCAATGTCCGTTTCCGTTACCGAGGGTGGTCTAGGACGGTCAGTGATCGGTACGGTCGGCGGCGGTGACGCCTCGCAAGTCGCCGAGATCCAGTATCGGACTGGGCTGGAGAGCGTCTTCCCGAATCCCGCCAACCCGATGCTGCAGGTGCGGTTTGCTCTGGAATCCGCCGGCGAGGCGACCGTACGGGTGTACAATGCTCGAGGGCAGCTCGTACGGACGCTCGTGGACGAATGGCTGCCCGTGGGCCAGCACCACGTCCGGTGGACTGGAGTTGACGAATCCGGTCGCGGCGTAAGCAGCGGTGTATACTTCGTTCAGTTCAAGTCCGCGAATCATAGCAGTCAGGACCGGGTGACTCTGGTTCGGTAGAACAGAGGGTGCGGCGCCGTAGGGCGCCGCAGCCGTCACAGCCGGCGAGGAGAGTGAGTAGTGCTGCGACAGAAGTTCATGGTAGCGATCCTTGTCTTGGTGATGGCGGCAATTCATGCGGAGGCCGCCACGATTCGTGTTGAGCAAGACGGCAGCGGGGACTTCACCGAGATCTCCACGGGGATCCTGGCGGCGGCTCCTGGGGATACGGTCCGAATAGGTGCCGGGTGGTATCAGCAGTCAGTACCGCTATCGACAGGGGGAAACACCGAAGAAACCTATGCTGCCGTGGTTGTTGATTCACTCACGATAGTCGGAGAGGGTCGCGACGATGTGATTATTGGGCCCGCTGAGCCGGACTTCACCCTTCAGGGCCCGTGGGGGTTCGCCCTGCTTCAAGGCGTGGTGACGCACGTACGAATTGAGTCCGTCACCGTTGTCAACGTCAAGCGCGCGATCGAAGCAAGTGGCAGTGTAGTGGCAACGGACCTTGCGATTCGGGACTGTGAGTCCGGATTCTTCTTCACCTTCGCTTTCGGTCTTCGCGTTACGAACGTCGAAACTGATCGTGTACGGTTCCCGGTCCTCGGCGGAAGTCAAGCATCAGACATTGTGATCCGAGACTCTGTGTTTCGCTCCTGTGAACAAAGAGGTGTGAGTCTTACGAACGGGGCCTCAGGTGTTGTAATTGATGGCTGCGAACTCGTAGATTGTGCTGTGATCTTGTCATTTGGGTCGTCTGCGACGATGCAGGCGACGGCCGTTCTAGGTGAGGCCTCTGTAGCGCTATTTAATGGGTCGCGATTGGAGATGAACAACTGCATTGTTGGTTCGGGGTTCGGTAACCTCGAGATCACGGGGAACAGCGAGATCTCTGGTGCGAACAATGTGTTCCGTGGCGGTTCCGTTCAGACGATTCGCCTATCAGGACCTATGAGCACAGCGACGATTACAAATAGCCACATCTTCCGCGTGGACGGGTCGCCTGTCGTTGTCGCCGAGGCATACCGTTCTGAGCCCGTCCAGATCGATCTCCGCGGCAACTGGTGGGGGACCACGAACGCGGATAGTCTGCGGGCGTGGATCATTGACGGCGACGACCTCAGCAACCCACCGTTCTTCGAAGAACTCGCCGAAGTCCTCTTCGAACCCTTCGCGCTCGGGCCGGTGTCGGGCAACTCGGAGAGCATGGGTACGTTCAAGGCTCGGTTCCGGGACTAGCCCCAATTCGTCGAAAACCGACATGAAGAAAGGCGGCATCTCTGACGAGAGCCGCCTTTCTCCTTGAGATCTGGCCACGATCGCGGCAGAAAGGAGTTGCCTACTTCTCGAGACCCCGCGTGTCGAAAGGCCACCCTCAGTGAGACGAAGAAAAGCGGATCTGGCCCGCCGTGTCAACGCCCCTCTCGCCTTGGATTTCACCGCCGATCAGCTGACCTCCTACGCCGGTCTCGAGATCGTCGGCCAGTATCTGCAGCGCCTGGATTTCTCCCGCAGGCTGCGCCGTCACCCGGGTCCGCTGGAACTGCGCGGAGACTTTCCCGTCGTTTCCATCGTCCGTCTGCTGTTGGCCATGCTCCTGGCCGGCGCGCGTCGTCTTCGCCACGTTGGCTACCTCGACGGCGATCCCGTCGTCGAGCGTTTCTGCGGATTGAAGACCCTTCCCGCCGACCGCACGCTGTCGCGATGGCTGAGTCAGTGCACCGCGCCGGTGCGTGCTGCGCTACGATCGTTGCAGGTCGAACTACTCGGACTCACCCTCGGAGAGCTTCGTTTGCCTCGGCTGACCATTGACGTCGACGGCACCGTGCTTTCGACGGGCCTGACCGTCGAGCGGGCACGCCGTGGCTACAATCCTCATCACCGCAAGGTGCCCAGCTACTTTCCGATCACCGCGCACCTCGCGCAGACCGGCCACGTGATCGGTCTGAAGAACCGCGCAGGCAACGTGAACGACGGCAAGACCGCACTGCCTTTCCTGCGAGACGTCTTCGCCGATCTGCAGGAGGTCAGTCCGGGCTCGAAACTCGAGATCCGCATGGATGGGGCCTTTTTCCGGCGAGATCTGCTGGTCTGGCTCGAGTCGCGCGCGGAGTACGCGATCAAGGTCCCCTTCTACCGATGGCTCGGCCTGAAGGAAATCGTCCAGAAACGGCGACGCTGGAAGCGGGTGGCCGAAGACCTCGACGGCTTCGAGGTCGTCCTGCCGATCGAGGCCTGGGGGATCGAGCGGAGAGTGGCGATCTACCGCAAGAAGGTCTGGCACAAGAGCCCGAAGAACTACCAGTTCGATCTCTTCGACCCCGACGACGGGCACTACGAGTACTCGGCGCTCGTGACGAACAAGACGGTCGGCGTGAGCGCGCTGTGGGACTTCATGGCTGGACGCGGAGCGCACGAGAAGGTGCTGTCGGAACTGAAGGGCGCCTATGCCTTCGATGCGATTCCGACACACGACTACGCCGCGAACAGCACCTGGCAGATCCTTTCGGTGATGGCGCACAATCCCATGGTGAGCTTTCAGATCGACGCGGGCGCAACGCGTCGACGAGCGACGGCGAAGCGGTCGCCGCTCTTCGAGCTGCGGCGCATGGCGACGATGAGATTCGAGTGGGTCTGTCGAGCAGGGCTCGTGCAACGGCCACGAGGTCGGGCGACACTCAGGATGGCCCGCAGCCTACCCGCCCGGAGGACCGTCGAACGACTCGTCCGAGGCCTCCAGGCGGCGTGAGTTTTTGACGAATCGGCGTTAGCGGTGGGAACAGCTCAACGACATCGAGCACACGAAGACCAAGGTGAAGAGCCCGCAGACCAACGGGATCTGCGAGCGCTTCCACAAGACGATCCTCGAGGCATTCTACCAGGTCGCCCTGCAACGGAAAACCTAGACGTCTCTGGAAGAACTGGGTAGGTCCACGGTTTCCTTGGACACCAATCTGCGAGATCCTGGGATCTCACAGGAGGTGAGCATGAGTCGAGGAAAGGAACGGCAGGACCGTGGCCGATGGAGTTCACGGCGGA
>DATFKK010000179.1 GCA_035268685.1 Candidatus Krumholzibacteriia bacterium
ACATCGACGGGGAGGTTTGGCACCTCGATGTCGGCTCATCGCATCCTGGGGCTGGAGAAGGTCCCAAGGGTTTGGCTGTTCGCCAATTAAAGCGGTACGCGAGCTGGGTTCAGAACGTCGTGAGACAGTTCGGTCCCTATCCGTCGCGGGCGTAGGAGATTTGTGGGAAGCTGCCCCTAGTACGAGAGGACCGGGGTGGACAGACCTCTAGTGCACCAGTTGTCACGCCAGTGGCACGGCTGGGTAGCTATGTCTGGTAGGGATAAGCGCTGAAAGCATATAAGCGCGAAGCCCCTCCCGAGATGAGATCTCCCGGACGCAAGTCCCATAAGGCCCGTTGTAGATGACGACGTAGATAGGTCGCAGATGGAAGCGCGGTAACGTGTGGAGTCGAGCGATACTAATCGGCCGAGAGGCTTGATTCGTCTCGCTTCCTTCGTGGAAGCAATGTCCTGTCAGCTCTGGGGGGCTTCGTGCCTCTCACCCGAATGCGGTTGTCAAAGACCTTTCCTGGCAGCGGACCTGGTCCGTGCCGGACACGGTTTGCCGGTGACAATAGCGCGACGGAAATACCCGTTCCCATTCCGAACACGGAAGTCAAGCGTCGCTGCGCCGATGGTACTGCGTGGGAGACTGCGTGGGAGAGTAGGTCGTCGCCGGCATTATGATCGAAGGCCCGCCCCTTTCCGGGGGCGGGCCTTTGGCGTTATGGTCTGGACACCGGCTCTTCTTCCCCTCGGCGGTCCGACATGTCGTTGTCGAGTCTGCGCGTCCGTGTGGCGCGCATCGTGGGCCTGATCCTCCTGGTGGCGCTGTTGGCGGTCCCGGCTTCGGGAGCCACGGTCCGGCTGCACGTCCAGGTACCTCGCGACGCCGCATTGCTGCGGGGTGGCGACACCGTTCCACCTCTCGATCGGGTCGTGCTCCAGGGCGAGGAGCTCGAGCGTTCCCTCACGCTCCACGGGGGACGGGCCGAGCCGGTCCTGCCGGTGACCACGCGGCTCGGGCGGCGTGTGAGCGGGCTGGACGAGCGCGCGCGTACGGCGCTGGAACGGTTCTTTCGCTGGTACGTCGTCGAGCTGGACGAAGCGAGGGCCGCGGACTGGTGGGTCGAGGCCCTGCGACAGGGGTGGGCGACCCGGATCGAGACGCCGGCGCCGATCGAACCGGCAGGTTACGTGGCAGAGGCGGGGTCGACCGTCTCGCTGGACGATCCGTTCATCCCGATCCGGCAGCAGTGGATGTTCGATCTGCTCGGGACCGAGGCCGCGTGGGAGGTGGTCCGCGCGGAGCAGGGCGACGTGGTGCTCGGTGTGGTCGACGGTGGATTCGACGTCGACCACCCGGACCTCGCTCCGAATCTATGGAGGAATCCGGGCGAGATTCCGGGCAACGGAGTCGACGACGACGGCAACGGATTCGTCGACGACGTCCACGGCTGGAACGTCACGTTGGATCGTGGGGACTTGCTCTATCTCGAGGGCATGCCCGAGACGCGGCGCCACGGGACGCTGGTGGCGGGGGTCGCCGGCGCCGTGGCGGGCAACGGGGCCTTCGGTGCCGGGGTGGCCTTCAATCCGGAGGTCATGCTGGTCTCCGTGCAGGACGAGAGCGGCGAAGGGCTCGACACGACTTTCGCCTACCGTGGTATCGCCTACGCCGCGCTGAACGGGGCCGACGTCGTCAACTGCTCGTGGCGCGGAGTCTGGTTCGTGAGGCCGGGCGAGGAGAACCGGGACTCGGCCCCCTTCCGTCAGTTCGAGAACGACGTGGTCGAGGCGGCCAGGGCCATGGGCTCGCTGGTGATCGCGGCGGCGGGCAACGACGCCCGCACCGACCTCGTCCCGGCGCCGAGCCATTACCCGGCGGTACTGTCGGTGACGGCGACGAACGATCGCTCCGATCCCTGGCAGTTGTGGCAGAACTCCAACGCCGGTCCCTGGGTCGACCTGGCGGCGCCCGGAGACAAAGTCTTCTCGATCGTGCCCGACGGAGGCACCACCATCAGTTCGGGGACCTCGTTGTCGGTTCCGATCGTGGGCGGTGCCGCGCTGTTGCTGAAGACGCAGCATCCCGAATGGACTCCCGATCAGATCCGGGCACGGCTGCGCTCCACCGCCCGCGACTTCACCGACACGGAGCCCGATCCCGAGCGCCGTGGTGGTGTCGGGCGTGGCATGGTCCAGTTCGATGCCGCGGTCCTGGGGCCTCTCGAGCCGGCGTTGGCGATCCGGAACGTGCGCTTCCTCGCCGACGACCAGACGCTGGTCTACTCCCCCGGCGACGACGTCGCACTGGCCTTCGAGGCCCGCAGTCTGTTCCCGTACGACGGCCCCGTCCGGATCCGGGTCGAGACCGACGATCCCTTCCTCGTGCCCTTCGAGGACGAACTCGTCCTCTCGCAGGTGTTGCCGGGTGCAGAGCTGTCGGTCCGGCGCGGGCTCGAGCTGAAGCTCCGCGAGAACGCGCCCCGCGGGCACGTCGCCCGGATCGACCTGATCGTCGAGGCCGGTGACGAAGTCGATCGTCAGTCCTTCTACGTCGACGCGGTGCCGCACCAGGTGCAAGCGCGATCGGCCGGCCTGGAGATGAGCGTGGCTGCCAACGGCAAGCTCGGCTACTCCGAGTACAACCGGCCCCTCAGCAGCTCGGGTGTGGGTTTTCGTCGACGCGGCGAACTCGAGTCGTCCTTGTTCTTCGGTTCCCTCGTGATCGGAGCCGGTGAGGGGCGGGTGATCGACGCGGTGCAGGCCTTCCTGCCCGTGGACGCGCTCGAGGACTTCCGGGAGCGTGAAGCACCGGTGCATCGTGAGGAGCTGGCGAACGGTTGGACCCGGACCACACTCGACTACGCGTCGAGGGCGCGGTCCGACGGTCTGTCGCTGGAGATTGGCCAGGAAGTGTACGGCCACGAGTCCGAAGAACTCGGAGACTTCCTGCTGGGGCGGTGGCGGATCCGGCCCCTCGCGCTGGAGTCGGTCGGCAAGGCCACCGTTGCGTTGGATCGACTGCACGCCGGTCTGCTGCTCGATTGGACGGCCAGCGGGGGCGGCGAGGCGATCCACACCGATCCCGCCCGCGGCCTCCAGTGGGCCGAGCCCCTCGAAGGAGCGTCCGAACCGCGCTACGTGGGCGCGCGGGTGATCGACACTTCGTCCCCTCTGCGGGCGGCGCACTTCCACGCGGTCGGCCCGCGTGAGTCCGACCCGGCGGCGCCGTACATGATCGATCGCCTCGACCTCGGACGGGCGATGTCCGACTCGACGCTGTGGGAGCTCGTGTCGCAGGACGCGGGCGCCGTGAGTCCGCTCGAGGGGAACGTGGTCGGCATGCTCGGGACCGGTCCCCATCCGCCGGTGAGGGTGGGAGAAGGAGTGGACCTGGTGGTGGCCTTCGCGATCGCCGATACGCGCGACGAACTCTTCGATGCGCTGGAACGCGCGCGGATCGCGTGGAGTTCGCTGCGCGAGGGACGTGACGGCCAGCCGCCCGGTCGGGTCGAGCTCCTGGCGAACGTACCGAACCCCTTCAACCCTCGGACCTCGATCCGATTCTCGCTCACCCGCGCCGAGCCCGTGCGGCTCGATGTCTACGACCTGCGCGGTCGACACGTCGCACGATTGCTCGACGAACGGCTCGACTCGGGCTTTCATCGGGTGCAATGGGACGGTCGCGACGCGAACCGGCACAGCGTCGCCAGCGGGGTCTACCTCGTTCGTCTGAGCACGCCCTCGAAGACCACCAGCCGGCGAGTCGCCCTGGTCCGATGACCGGACGCGGGGCTCCGCCCGGCTCCGGAGGAATGGACCGATGAGTCAACTGCCCCCGTCGCCCGATGCGGGCGATCCGCTGAAGCGATCCTCCGGACGACGGCAGGACGGTCCCCCCGTTCCGCCGCCACGGGCCGCAGCACCCCCGCCGCCGCGTCGTGGCCGGTCGTGGTGGAGACGCCTGCTCGTGGTGATCGTGGTGCTGGTGACCGTGATCCTGGGGCTGGGGCTGCTGAGCCTCGTCCTGTTCGGCCCGCCGGCCTACGTGGAACCGGGATCGTGGCTGGAGATCCGCTTCGCTGCGGCATATCCGGAAGAGCGCCCCGACCGGACCGGTCTGCAGTCCGCCCTGCGTCCGACCGTCGTGAGTCATCAGGAGGCCCTCACCGCGCTCGAGCGTGTCGTCGACGACGAGCGCATCGAGGGAGTGTTGCTCCGGGCCGAGGGCTTTCCGGGTGCCTGGGCCCAGGCCCGTGAGCTACGGACCGCCGTGCAGCGCCTGCGGGACCGGGGAGTCCGTGTGGTCGCGCACGCGAACACCATGACCTCGATCGACTACTACGTCGCGACGTCGGCCGATCGCCTGTCGCTCGCGCCGGAGGGGCTGGCCCTCGTCGGCGGCATGCAGGCGCAGTTGACCTTCGTGCGGGGTGCGCTCGACAAAATCGGCATCGAGGTCGAGAGCGTGGGCGTGGGCGAGTACAAGTCCGCTCCCGAGCAGCTCACCGCCGGGGGATCGAGTGCGGCCAGTCGGAGCCAGGTGCAGGACTACCTCGACGACGTCTTCGACACGTGGATCGAGGCGATCGCCGAAGCCCGCGGCATCACGCGCGAACGCATGCGGATGCTGGTGGAACGCGGGTTACACGACGCGGCGGCCTGTCTGGAGCAGGGCATCGTGGACCGCATCGAGGACTTCGTCGGTCTGCGGGAACGGTTGGGCGACCCGCCCACGATCGGCATCCTCGATTACCTGGCTGCATCCGACGACGTCGGCACCGACGACGTGCGCATCGCGTTGATCCACGTGGCGGGAACCATCGTTCCCGGCCGCGAGACGTCGGATCCGCTGGCGGGAGAACTGGCAGGTTCCGGGACGATCGTCCGGCGCCTCGAGCGCGCGCGCGAGGACGATCGGGTGCGCGCCGTCGTGCTCCGGGTGGACTCCCCGGGCGGCTCGGCCCTGGCCAGCGATCTGATCCTGCGGGAGGTCGATCGTCTGCGTCGCTCGAAGCCGGTCGTGGTCTCCATGTCCGGAACGGCGGCCAGCGGCGGCTACTACGTCGCCATGCGCGCCGACCGCATCCTCGCCGACCCCTTGTCGGTGACGGGTTCGATCGGGGTCTTCGTCCTGCGCCCCAACGTTGCGGGGACCCTCGACGAGCTCGACGTGAACGTCGAGACCTACAGGCGGGGGGAGAACGCGGCCCTGTTCGATCCGACCCGCCCCTGGACGGCAGCGCAGCGAGCCCTGCTGGAGGAGACCCTGGAGCGCTTCTACGACCGCTTCGTGCAGCGCGTCGCCGAAGGGCGGGGGCTTTCGGTGGAGGAAGCCGATGCCGCGGCCCGCGGACGCGTGTGGTCGGGGCAGCGCGCGCTCGCCGCGGGCCTGGTCGATGAACTCGGCGGTCGGGCGGAGGCGATCGCGACCGCCGCCGAGCTCGCCGGGATCGACCGCGCGGTCCGCCCGCGCGTGGTCACCTTCCAGCCCGTGCCGGGGCCCCTCGATCGGATGCTGGCGAACCTGCTGTCGGGCGAGCGGTCGTCGACGACCGTCGCCCTGCCCGACGAGCTGCTGGCGATCGGCCGCTCGGCGACACGATGGACGGTGCTGGCCGACGGCCGTCCGCAGTTCGCGTTGCCGTGGTCGTTGCGGGTGCGGTGACGGGACCGGGTCAGCGGACCGCGGTGGTCTCGGGATCACTGGCGGCGCGACCGATCAGCACGATCGCTCCCGCGGCGGCCGCTCCGACCACCCAGAGCGCCGGTGAGCTCAGTGTCTCGACCACCGATTCGTTCTCGAGCAGTTCGATGGTCTGGATCTCGTCGAGCATGATCTCGCGCGGTTCGGACGCGGAGGTCTGTCGTACCTGGATCGCCAGCCGGCTGGGGGCCCAGCTCGCGCGGCGGGCCTCCTCGTCGGTCTCGCCGAAGGTCAGCCGGCGCCCATCACGCAGCTGGATGCGGGCGATCGGCGGAAGCTGGTCGAAGCGTCGGAGATCGTCGGGTGTGAGCACGGCGAACCACTCGGCCACGCCTCCGTCGCGTTCCACGCGCAGACTCTCGACGGTCTCGAGATCGTGGATCTCGGTCTTCTCTCCGTGCAGGACCACGAGCGAGCCGTCGTCGAAGGCGACCGACTCGCCCGGGGTCAGTGAGCGACGCGTGTCGTCCTCGAAGCCGATCGTGTCGACCCGGTCGAGGGGCAGCGGGCTGCCGTCCTCGGCCACGGGGACGCGGCTGTAGATCCGCGCCTGGGGCGCGCACGCCCCCAGCAGCGCGACCGTGGCGACGGCCAGCGCCGCACGGGAGAACCGGAGTCGGCGGAGCATGTGGAATCCTCGCGAAGGGAAAGCGACCGTGGCATGATACGCCGCGCGCCCCGCCCGCGAAAGTCCGCGGACGGGACGGCCATCCGCGTCCACCGGCCAGGAGATCCGACCATGCAGCCGACCTCACGCCAGCCCGGGCCGTCCACCCGCCTCGTCCACGCCGGCGAGCGCGCCACCGAGTACGACGGGGCCGTGGTGCTTCCGGTCTTCCGCTCGGCCATGTACGACGAGTCGGTCAGCGTGGACGACCAGGTCGTCTACATCCGCTACCACAACACGCCGAACCACCGCGCGGTGGCCGCGAAGCTGGCGGCGCTTGAGGGCTGCGAGGACGCCGTCGTCCTCGGCAGCGGTATGGCGGCGATCAGTTCGGCCGTGTTGTCGGTGGTGCGCAGCGGTGACCATGTCCTCGCCCAGCATACGCTCTACGGCGGCACCCATGCGTTGTTCACGCAGGACCTGCCGGCTCTGGGCGTCGAGGTCGAGTTCGTGGAGTCCGACGACCCTCGGGACTGGAACGCGCTGCGTCGCGACACGACGCGCCTGGCGTACGTCGAGGCGATCTCGAACCCGCTGCTCCACGTCACCGACCTCGAGGGGATCGCGGAGTGGGCGCGTGGCGCGGGACTGGTCTCGATGATCGACGCCACCATGACCACGCCGATCGGTCTGCAGCCCACCCGCATGGGCTTCGACCTGGTCGTGCACAGCGCCACGAAGTTCCTCAACGGTCACTCGGACATCGTGGCCGGCGCGGTGCTGGGATCCCGTGAACTCTGTCGCGGGGTGCTGCACAAGGCCCAGCACCTCGGCGGCAGTCTCGACCCCGACGCCTGCGCGCAGTTGATGCGCGGGATGAAGACCCTCGCCCTGCGGTGGGAGCGGCAGTGCGCGACTGCGCTCGACCTCGCGCGGTGGCTGCACGAGCACCCGCGCGTCGAGCGCGTGCTGTATCCGGGTCTGGCGTCGCATCCGTCCCACAGGCGGGCCGAGCAGTGGTTGAACGGTTTCGGCGCGCTCTTCGCCTTCGACGTCGGTGACGCGGCGACGGCGCGGTCGCTGCAGGACGGTCTGGAGTACTTCACGGCAGCACCGAGCTTCGGTGGGGTGGAGAGTCTGATCACGCGCCCGGCGCACACGAGTCATGCCCTGCTCGGCACCGTGGCGCGCGCCGAGCGCGGAATCGGCGACGGGCTCCTGCGCGTGGCCGTCGGAGTGGAGGACGTGGAGGATCTCCGCGGCGATCTGCAGCGGGCGCTGGAAACCCTCTGAGGGCCGCATCAGACGAGGTCGACGTCGCAGCGGATCTCGACGAGGGCCGGTCCGTCGTGTGCGAGTGCCCGTTCCAGGGCGTCGTCGAGCTGCGCGGCGGTGTCGACCCGGATTCCCAGGGCCCCGCAGAGCTCGGCGTAGGCGGCGAAGTCGGGGTTCCTGAGGTCGGTCTGCCAGACGTCCCAGCGGCCGGCTCTCTGCTCCTTCGAGATCTTTCCCAGTTCGTCGTTGTTCAGCAGCACGTGGGTGATCTTCAGGCCGTACTTCACCGCTGTCGTCAGCTCGCCCATGTATTGTGCGAAGCCCCCGTCGCCCGTCACGGCGATCGTCGGGCGGTCGGGTGCGGCGCAGCGCGCGCCGATGGCGGCCGGATACCCGAATCCGATCGAACCCAGGTAACCGCTCATGAGCACGCTGTGGTTCCGGGTCTCGAAGTAGCGCCCGAAGCTGTAGGCGTTGTTGCCGACGTCCACGGTGAGCACGGCGTCGTCGGGAGCCTGGCGCGAGAGCGCGGCGAACACGGCGGCCGAGTTGACGCCGTGGCCCCGGTCCTCGCTCACCCGACGTTCCTTCTCGTGCCGCCAGACCGCCCAGCGGTCCGCCAGTTCTGCGCGCTGGTCGACGGTGTCGGTCCGACCCACCAGACGTTCGCGGAGCAGCCGCGTGGTCACCGAAATCTCACCCCACACCGGAACGTCGACCCGGTGGAACTTGCCGAGGTGCATGCGATCGAAGTCCACCTGCACCAGCGCCTTCTTGGGTGCGATCCCGGTGTGGTTGCTGAACGACGCGCCGAGTACCAGCATGCCGTCGCACTCGTTCATGAACCAACTGGCCACCGGGGTTCCACTGCGGCCGAGCACGCCGGCGGCCAGTGGGTGGTCGTCGCCGATCTGTCCCTTGGCCTTGAAGGTGGTCAGTACCGGAGACCCGAGTTCCTCGGCGAGAGCGACGACGTCGTCCATCGCGAAGCGTGCTCCGTGGCCGACCACGATCACCGGTCGCTTCCAGTCGCCGATCGCCTGGACGGCCGCGTCGACCGACTCCTCAGGAGGCGTGATGGTCACCGGCGACAGGCGACCGTCGGGTCGGCCGGGTGCGTCTCCATCGCCTGCCGGGAGTGTCTGGACCTCGTCCGGCAGGATCAGGGTCGACACGTCACGGTGGACGATGGCGTTCTTGAGCGCGAGGTTCACGAGCTCCGCGTGGTCACTGGTCGGCAGCACCGTCTGGCGCCACGCGCTCACCGCCTCGAAGGCAGACGACAGATCGATCTCCTGGAAGGCGCCGGGGCCGAGGACCTGCGTGTCGACCTGACCGCAGAGGGCCAGCACCGGCGCGCGATCGACCTTGGCGTCCCACAGTCCGGTGAGCATGTTGGTGGATCCCGGGCCGGCGATCGCCATGCACGCTGCCGGCCGGCCGCTGAGCTTGGCGTAGGCCGATGCCGCGAACGCGGCCGCGCCTTCGTGACGGATACCGATGTACGTGAGACCGCCGTCCTGCTCGCGCTCGCGGAGGGCATCGGCCAGGCCCAGGTTCGAGTGGCCGACCATTCCGAAGACGTGGCGGACGCCCCAGTTCACCATGGTCCGCGTCATGATGTCGGCGGCGGTCTCGATCCGGGGGGCTTCCCTCGGGATCCCGACCAGGATCCGTCCGTCGCGCACCTCGACCGGGAACGACGGAATCCCGTCATCGTACCCGCCCGGGGACTTGCCGGTGCAGGGGTGGAAGTCCCAGCCGTGCCACGGGCAGCGCAACCAACCCTTCTCGATCGCACCTTCGCCGAGGGGGCCCCCCTGGTGGGGGCAACGGTTGTCCAGGGCGCTGAAGTGTCCCTCGAAATGGGTGAGGGCGAGGGTCTGGTGACCCGCTGTGACGGTGGTCACGCGGCCCTCGGGGAGGTCGTCGGCGGCCAGGACGTCGAGCCACTGCAGCTCGTCCGAGGGCACGGTTCGGTCTTCGCTCATGGGAACTCCTGACGACGAGTCGTGTTGACCGGTGCGGCGAGGGGGCGTCCCACGCTAGACCAGCCCTGCGCCGGCGTTCAAGCCGGTTACGGCTGGTGCCACGCTCCGTGACTCCACTCCGACGGCTCGGCGGCGAAGGTACCGAACCGGACTCGGGGAGCGCGGATTCTGCATTCCTGCGCTATAGTGGCGCCGCGTCACCCGACTCCGATCCCGCGGCTGGACCGATCACACGATGGAATCGTCCGCACACCGCCTGTCCCCCGAGGACTTCCCCTATCCGCCCTTCGCGCACCGGCCTCCGGACTTCGAGTTCGTCGAGGGAGCCTACCGCTGCCGTCTGGCGCGCGATCGCGCGGACCTGGAGCGGGTCCTGCGGCTGCGGTACCGGGTCTTCAACGTCGAGCTGGGAGAAGGGCTGGACTCCTCGCGCGGGACCGGCCTCGACCTCGACGAGTACGACCCGCAGTGCCATCACCTGATGGTGATCCACGAGCCGACCGACACGGTCATCGGTACCTACCGGTTGCAGACGGCCGAGATGGCGCGGGCGGGCCGCGGATTCTATTCCGCCGACGAGTTCACCCTGGAGGACTGGCCCGACGACGTGTTGAGCAACTCCTGCGAGATCGGCCGGGCCTGCATCGACGCCGACCACCGTCACCGGCGCGTGCTGTTGCTGCTGTGGCGTGGGCTGGGCGTGTACGTGATCGCCCATCGCAAGCGCTACTTCTTCGGCTGCTGCTCGCTCACGAGCCAGGATCCGGCCGAGGGAGCACGGGTCGCCGAATGGTTGCGACACCGCGGCCACGTGCATCCAGAGCTGGACCTGGACCCTCAGCCCGAGTTCGACATGCACGAGACCTCGCTGCCCGTCGACGGCTGGGAGTCGAGCCACATTCCCACGCTGTTCCGTACCTATCTGCGCTACGGCGCGCGGATCTGCGGACGACCCGCCATCGATCGAGCCTTCAAGACGATCGATTTCCTCGCCCTGCTCGACCTCGACGAGATGGATCCCGAACGTATCCTGCGCCAGTTCGAGGTGGACCTGCGCGAACGGTCATGATCGCAGGGCTGCGCGGTATCGTGCGCGCCGCCGGCACGGTGGTCTTCCTGGCCGGGTGGGGAGCGACCCACCTCCTGACACGTCCCTTCGCGCGGGACGTGGCCAGCCGCGACCGATGGCGGCGCGGTCTCCTGGGGGGTGGTTGTCGTGGCGTCCTGCGGTTGCTGAACGTGTCGATCGACGTGGAGGGTCGGCCGCCGTCCCGGGCGGGCGTGCTCGTGACCAATCATCTGAGTTACGTGGACGTGCTCGTCCTGGGATCCTTCCTCGACGCGGTGTTCGTCTCGCGCGCCGACGTACAGAACTGGCCCGGCATCGGACTCTTCGCGCGAGGATCCGAGACGATCTTCCTCGACCGGGATCGCAAACGCCAGCTGCCCGAGATCGTCGAACACATGCGCGCGCTCGTCGAACGCGGAGTGCAGGTCGTGTTCTTCCCCGAGGGCACGAGTGGTCGCGGTGACGTGGTCATGCCCTTCCGGTCGTCGCTCTTCGAGGTGCCGGTGCGGGCGCAGGTGGTGGCCCACGCCGCAGCGCTCGACTACCGCACCGCGCCCGGCGACGAGGCCGCCGAGACGGCGGTCTGCTGGTGGGGCGATCGCGAGTTCCTGCCGCACGTGTGGTCGCTGCTGCGCTTGCGTGGCGTGGAGGCGCGGGTCGCGTTCGCGGGGGTCGAGATCGAACCCACCACGCGCAAGGAGATGGCGCGGCGCGCTCAGGAAGCCGTCGAGAGCCGTTTCCGTCCGTCTGCCGGTGGCCCCCCTTCCGAGGCGATCCGCTGATGCGATCGAGGGTGTGGATCGTCGGAGCGGTCTACGGACTGTTGCTGCTGGCCCACCACGGCGTGCGGTGGTCCGGTGGAGACCTGCCCGCGATCCCCGACGACGTGCAGGGGGTGGAGGTCGCCGGGACCGACTCCTCGGCCCTGGACCTCGTGCGCCTGGCGGCCCGAGAAGCCGGTCCCGAGGGCGCCCCGACCGTCGTGCTGTTGCACGGCGTTCCGGGCAGCTCGGCCGAGTTCCGTCCTCTGCTCGAGGGCTGGGACGTTCCCGCGCGGCGCCTGGCCTTCGACCTGCCGGGATTCGGGGCATCGGGGGTCGGTGGAGGCGGCCGGTCGTCGGCCGCGGCGGCGACCTACGTGCTCGCCGCCCTCGACAGTCTCGGAGTCGAGCGCGCGCACCTGGTGGGTGTGGGGCAGGGAGGGAGCGTGGCGATCGAGATGCTGCGTCGCGACGTCGACCGCGCGCGCTCACTGGTGCTCGTGTCGGCCACGGGTGTCGAAGAATTCGAGCTCCTGGGGAACGTCGACATCAATCGACCGCTGTACGGCGCACAGTTGGCCGTTCTCTGGTTCCTCGATCACTTCGTTCCGCACTTCGGTTTCCTCGAGCGTCTCCCCCTGAATCTCCCCTACGCCCGATACTTCTACGAGAGCGACGCGCGTCCGGCGCGCGCGGTGCTCGAGGAACTCTCGTTGCCCATGCTGGTCGTCCACGGCCAGCGCGACTTCCTCGTGCCTCCGGAGGTCGCGCGGGAGCACGCGAGGATCGTGCCGCAGGCCGAACTCGAGATCGTTCGCGGAGGCGGTCACGATCTGCTCGACAGCCATCCCGGTCTGGTGCGCGCGCGCCTCCGGGACTGGGTCGAACGCGTCGAGCAGGGTACTGCGATCACCCGCGCGAACGCGACCGAGCACCGACGGGACCAGGCTTCGGTGCCGATCGACGAGATTCGTGACTTCCGTGCCCACGGCATCACGCTCTGGTTGCTGCTCGTGTTGATCGTCTTCGCCACCTTCGTCAGCGAGGACGCCACGAGCATCGGCGTGGGGCTGCTGATCGCCCAGGGCCGCGTGGGATGGCTCGAGGGATTCGGTGCCGTCTTCGTCGGGATCTACTTCGGCGACCTGATCCTCTACGGAGTGGGGCATTGGCTCGGGATGAAGGTCGTCCACCGTGCGCCCTTCCGTTGGTTCCTCAGTGAGCGCGACCTGCGGCGCGGATCGGAGTGGTTCGGCCGGCGCGGTCTGATCGCGATCTTCCTCACGCGGTTCGTGCCGGGGTCCCGCCTCCCCACGTACCTGGCGGTGGGCGTGGTGCGCGCCGGATTCTGGCGCTTCGCCGGCTTCTTCTTCGTGGCGGTCATGGCGTGGACACCGGTGCTGGTGGGCTTCGCCGCGGTGGTCGGGCACGAGGCCCTCGAGCGCTTCGAGGACATGCGTCGCGATTCCCTGATCGTGTTCCTCGTGGTGGTCGGCGCGATCCTGCTGTTCGTGCGCGTGGTCTTCCCCCTGACGAGCCGGCGTGGGCGACGCCTGGCGGTCGGCCGCTGGACCCGCTGGCGCCGCTGGGAGTTCTGGCCGAGTTGGATCGTGTACCTGCCGATCGTCCTCCGTGCCTTCGTCTGGGGATGGCGCCACGGTGGACTGACCGTTCCGACGGCCACCAACTGGGGAATGAGCGGTGCCGGTGGGATGATCGGCGAGAGCAAGGCGCAGATCCTGGCCGCTCTCGACGACGGGCTGCACGTGGCGCGCACGCTCTTCCTGCCCGTCGAGCAAATGGATGATCGGCAAGAAGTCGTCGATGCCTTCATCGTGCGCGAGGGACTGGACCTGCCCGTGGTGCTCAAGCCCGACGTGGGCCAACGCGGCGAGGGTGTCCACGTGGTGCGTTCCCGGGATCGCCTGCGCCAACTGCTCGCCGAGCAGGAAGTGGACCTGGTCCTGCAGGCGTACGTGGGCGGCGAGGAGTACGGCGTGTCGTACGAGCGCGAGCCGGGTGCCGAGCGCGGACACGTGACGTCGATCGCGCAGAAGCAGAGCCTGGTCGTCGAGGGCGACGGCGAGAGCTCGTTGGAGCATCTGATCCTCGAGCACCCCCGTGCGGTGGCCCTGGCCGAGAGACACCTCCGCCGACACGCCGATCGTCTCGACTGGGTTCCCGACGAAGGACAACGGGTCGTCCTGGCCGAGATCGGAACGCACTCCCGGGGTTCGGTCTTCGTCGACGCCAACGACCTGTGGACCCGGGAACTCGACGAGGCGATCGACCGCCTGAGCCAACGCTTCGAGGGATTCCATCTCGGCCGCTACGACCTGCGGGTCCCGTCGGCCGACGATCTCCGCGCGGGGCGTGCGTTCGTGGTCCTCGAGCTGAACGGCCTGACCGCGGAGCCCGCGCACATCTACGATCCTGCCGCCACGCTCGGCGACGCCCGGCGTGAACTCGCGCGACAGTGGGAGGCGGCCTACCGCTTCGGAGCCATGGAGAGGGCGCGGGGTCGCCGGGTGTGGCCGCTGCGGGCGATCCTGCGCGAGTGGTGGTCGCACCGGCGCCGGCAGCGCCACCACGCCGCGGACCGAGCCCACGGAGCGCGTGAGAGCTTCATGCTTCCCCGGACGCTCAACGATCCGTCGTCGGGATCCGAATGAGCTCGCCGTGGCCGTCGTGGATCGGCGTGCGGTCGGCGTCGTAGTCCTCGCGCGCGGTCGCGGCCCGCTCCTCGACCTGGCGCAGAAGGCCCTCGAGCTGAGCCATGGCGAAGGTCGTGATCCACGAGTCCGGTATGCCCCCGCCGACCACGGTCCTCACGCGATAGGCGAGCAGGGTGAGGTCGTGATCGAGAGAGAACAGGATCCACGCACCCTCGTTCGCCGGGAGGTAGATGGCACCCTCGATGTCTTCGGCAGTCAGATCGCCCGCGCGTCCGGCGGCCACGGCACGGCGGGCGAGCGCGGGTCCGTCGTCGATCAGATCCCACCGGTGTGCCCAGACGAAGCTCTCGGTCCCGGCCGCGAGTTCGACGTCCTGGACCACCTCGATCACCCAGTGGCGATCGGTGATCGGCCAGGGCAGCGACAAGTGCTGGTACCACACGCTCCGTCCCGGTTCGCGATCCAGGCGGGCCTGCGTGAGCATGGGGTTGTCGGGGAACTCGGGGTCGAGAGCGGCCAGCCAGGCATCGAGGCGGGGGTGCTCCACGAGGACGTATCCGGTGACGCGCTCGGGCCCGTCCTCGATCCTGGGGTCGCGTCGGCGGATCCGGATCACGTTGCCTTCGACCAGGCGATCGACCTGGTCGCCGGTCAGAAAGGGCAGGGGATCGTCGGCCCGCTCGTTGTAGACTTCCACGGCCGCCGTGACGAGGTCCCTCGGGTCGTAGGGGCGCTCGGCTGCGGCGGTCGGAACCGCACCGATCCACGTGCCCCCCACGAGGGCGAGCATCGCGAAGAATGCGGCTCGGCACGCTGGTATGGACATCGGGACTCCTCGGGTCTTCGTGGTGCCGTCGGCACACGGGCGCGCCGGGGGCGAAGCAGAAAGGGTGACGCGGGATGGCGTCGTCGCAACCGTTGATCTGGATGGACCTCGAGATGACGGGACTGGATCCCGAGACCGATCGGATCCTCGAGATCGCCGTGATCCTCACCGACGGGCACCTCGAGTCGATCGAGGAAGGGCCCGATCTGGTGGTCCACCAGTCCGAAGACCTCCTGGCCGGCATGGACGCGTGGAACACCGAGCACCACGGCGATTCCGGTCTGGTCGAGATGGTGAAGTCCTCGACAATGGACGAGGCCGCCGCCGAAGAGCGGATCCTCGAGTGGTTGGGTGAACGCTGCTCGCCGCGGAGCGTTCCTCTGGCCGGGAACTCCGTGCACCAGGACCGGGCATTCCTGCGCCGGTACATGCCGCGCCTGCACGATTTCCTGCACTACCGGAACGTCGACGTGTCCACGGTCAAGGAGCTCGTGCGGCGGTGGTCACCGGACCTGCTGGGGCGTGCGCCCTCGAAGACGGGGCAGCACAGGGCACTCGACGACCTCCACGAGTCGATCCGTGAATTGCAGTTCTACAGGTCCCACGCATTCGCCCTGCAAGGCGAATATCGTGAGAAGTAGTGCCTTTGCATCATGGTTGATCACGAAATCACAGCGGCACGGACTCCCATGACCGGCTTGTTTGCGGTATCGGGAAACGGTTCCGAACGGCGAATACACAGCGTGAGTCCTGTCACAGCAGGCCTTGCGCCTTCGCCGGGGCCGTGACCGGCTCCAGTGCGCACGTGTCTTGCAATTCCGTGATGTGCGCGGGCGGTCGGACGTCGTCCACCGATTCGCGCCGAGGGGCGTACCGGCCATGATCCCCTTTAGCAGATGCGACATCGGTATACGGGATCCAAGGTTGATCCAGTTCCGCAGTGCATCTATCATGTGATCTGGAGGTTCGGGGATCCGACCGGCACGGGGCACAGGGTCAGGATCCAGGGCCGTCTCGAGAGGATCGTCTGGTTATGACAGAGGAGAGCCGTCGACTCCGACACGATTGCGGAAAGACGTGTCTTCCCACGTTCTTCACGAACCTCGAGTCCAAGCTCGAATCCCCCCTCCTGCAACGAGCTTTCGAATCGCTGAAGGACGACCCCTCGGCCTACGTGTCGGTGGGTGAGTGGGCCAACGAGGTGGGTGTCTCGCGCGAGCATCTGACCCGCAGCATCAGTCCGGTCATCAATCCCCACGCGCTGTTGCAGTCGGCGCGGGTGGCGATCGCTCTGTCGCGGCTGAGCGGTCAGGACAAGCTCCGCGCCGGGGAAGCGCTCGACGCCATGGGGTACTCGAGCCGCGCCCATGCCTTCGCTGTGTTCAAGAAGACGACCGGGCTGACGCCGACGCAGTTCTGGGCCCGTTTGCACACCCCGGACGCCCGCGAAGGATGCGGTTGCATCCTGGACTTCTGCCCATTGCTCGGAGCCGTTCTCGATCGCTACTGGCGGACCCATTCCGACGCCAAGCCCGCCGAGCGAGCCGACGCCCCGTCGATCGAGGAGCGCACCGAGCGCACCGAGCGGACCGCGTCGACCGGGACCGAGGGCAAGAGCGCCTGAGCCCGTGCGGCGGCCTCGCGGTAGCGCGATCCCCATTGGCCATCTATCGTACGCCGGGTACAATCGTATCCGGCGTTCGTCCGTGCGGCCGGCCCCCGTCCTTCCGCACCCACGTCCCGAGCGCCGTTTCTCCCGAGAATTACTGCCCCTGCCTGGAGAATTCGAATGTCGACCCAGTCGATGACCCGTCCCACCCACAAGGTCGCCGATCTGTCGCTGGCGGCCTACGGCCGCCGCGAGATCGAACTGGCGGAGCACGAGATGCCCGGTCTCATGGAGCTCCGTCGCCGCCACCGCGACGAGAAGCCGCTCGCCGGCGCGAAGGTCATGGGCAGCCTGCACATGACCATCCAGACCGCCGTACTGATCGAGACGCTCAAGGACCTCGGTGCCGACGTGCGGTGGGTCAGTTGCAACATCTTCTCGACCCAGGACCACGCGGCGGCCGCCGTCGTGGTGGGCAACGGCACGCCCGAGGATCCCATGGGGTGCCCGGTCTACGCCTGGAAGGGCGAGACCCTCGAGGAGTACTGGTGGTGCACCCGCCAGGCGCTCGAGTGGCCGGACGGCAGCGGTCCCGATCTGATCGTGGACGACGGCGGTGACGCGACACTCCTGCTCCACCGCGGCGTGGAGTTCGAGAAGGCCGGTGAGGTTCCCACCTTCGATCCCGACAAGGAGCCCGCCGAGTGGGGCGTGATCCTCGACGTGATCCGCAAGGAGATGGAGACCGATCCGAAGTTCTTCCATCGCCTGGCCGAGAACGTGCGCGGGGTGAGCGAGGAGACCACGACCGGCGTGCACCGCCTCTACGAGATGGCCAAGCAGGGCACCCTCCTGTTCCCGGCGATCAACGTGAACGACTCGGTGACCAAGTCGAAGTTCGACAACCTCTACGGCTGCCGTCACTCGCTGCCCGACGGTCTCATGCGTGCCACCGACGTCATGCTCGGCGGAAAGGTGGCCGTGGTCTGCGGCTTCGGCGACGTGGGCAAGGGGAGCGCCGAGGCGCTGCGTGCCCAGGGCTGCCGCGTGATCGTGACCGAGATCGATCCGATCTGCGCGCTGCAGGCGTCCATGCAGGGCTACGAGGTCAACACCCTCGAGGACTGTATCGACTACGCCGACATCTTCATCACCACGACGGGGAACAAGGACGTCATCACCGTCGAGCACATGAAGAAGATGAAGGACAAGGCGATCGTCGGGAACATCGGGCACTTCGACAACGAGATCGACATGGCCGGACTCGAGAAGTACCCGGGCGTCGAGCGGATCCACGTGAAGCCGCAGTACGACGAGTTCCGCTTCCCCGACGGCCACGGCGTGATGATCCTGGCCGAGGGTCGACTTCTGAACCTGGGGTGTGCGACCGGCCACCCGAGCTTCGTGATGAGCGCGAGCTTCACCAACCAGGTGCTCGCCCAGCTCGACCTGTGGAAGAACGGCAAGGAGTACGACAAGGGCGTGACCGTGCTGCCCAAGCACCTCGACGAAGAGGTCGCGCGCCTTCACCTCGATCATCTGGGCGTGAAGCTCACGACCATGAGCCGGGAGCAGGCCGACTACATCGGCGTGCCGGTCGAGGGTCCGTACAAGCCGGACTACTACCGATACTAGGCCCGCGTCCGACCATCGCGGCCCGGTCCACACGACGCGGCTCCCGGAAACGGGGGCCGCGTCGTCGTATCCGCGCATCCGTGCCGGGGTCCGAGGCGAATCCACAGCCAGCATCCGACGACCGATCGCCCCCCGGGAGACGAGATGTTCCGTCGAACCGACCTGCGCGCCGCGACCACGGTCGTCGCGCTGATCATGCTCTTGTCGGGCTCTCCGTCCGCGGCGGGCAACGACATCGTGGAGACCGCGAGCGCCGCGGGGGACTTCGAGACGCTGGTCGCCGCGGTGAAGACCGCCGGACTGGCCGAGGTCCTGCAGGGCGAGGGACCCTTCACCGTCTTCGCCCCGACCGACGACGCCTTCGCCGCGTTGCCCGACGGCACGGTCGAGGACCTGCTCCGCCCCGAGAACCGTGACCGTCTCGTGGACCTGCTGACCGATCACGTGATCGCGGGCGAGATACCGGCCGAGATCGCGGTGACGCTGGACGAAGGCGAGACCCTGAGCGGTCGGAGCGTCGAGTTCGAGTTCGACGGGGAGACCCTGATGGTCGACGACGCCACGGTCGTGGCCGCCGACGTCCGAGCGAGCAACGGGGTGATCCACGTGATCGACCGCGTGCTGGTGCCCGGGGACGACGAACGCCGAGTCCGGGCGGCGCAGCGCCTGATCGAGCGAGCCATCGATCGCGGCGCGCCCCTCTACAACCACGGTCAGCGCGCCGCGTGTGCGGCGATCTACATGACCGCGGCCGACGGGCTGCTGATGGGTGGCGCCCTCCCACAGGACGCGGCCGAGAACTTGCGGCGGGCCCGCTGGCGTGCCGGCAACTCCAGCGATCCCGACGACCGCGCGTGGATCATGCGGCGCGCCCTCGACAGCGTGCACGGGGAGCTGTCGGGCACGCGCCTCGCCGCGGACTGAGCGGATCCGAACTCTCGCGGAACGCAACCGACGACGCCCCACCTCGACCGAGGCCGGCTGCTCTCGTGGCGAACCCGTTCGTGACGAGCCGGCTCAGTCGGAGTCGGCGCCCTGGGTCTCGACCACGATCTGGTCCGGCTTCGGGGCGTCCGCGAGGGGTTTGCCGTTCTCGTCGGTCAGGGCGGCCCCGTGCACCGTGCGGATGACGGGGATGGGGTGTGCGGCGACATGGGCGTCGAGCTCCTTCTGCAGGCGCTCACGGACGTCCTCGTCCAGCTTGGTCCATGCCAACCGTCCCCGGCACTTCGGGAAGCGGGAGCATCCCAGCCAGGGCCCGCGCACACCCTCGCGGAGGTACATGGGGGCTTCGCACTTCGGGCACTGCAGATCGGTCTCCAGCGGCGGACGCGAGGGAGCAGTGACCTTGCCGGTCTTCTTGTCGAGGTTGAGGATCCCGTCACAGGGGTCCTTCTCGTCCCCGTACCGCGAGCAGCCCAGGAAGGGGCCGAAGCGGCCCGAGCGCTTGAACATGGGAGCGCCGCACTTCGGGCACGCCACCCCCGTGGTCTCGGCCTCCTGGGGCCGTCCCTCGCGGTCGATCGGGCTCGCCCACTTGCAGTCGGGATACTGCGAGCAGCTCAGGAAACGGCCGTTCTTCCCGAAGCGGTAGACCGTCGGGGCGCCGCAGTTGCCGCAGCGGTACTCGTCGGGGGCGGGCTGGGTCTCGGCCTTGGCGTGACTCAACGATTCCATGGCCTCGTCGAGCGAGTCGCGGAACGGACCGTAGAACCGGTGCAGCATCTCGACCCAGTCGAGATGGTCCTCCTCGACCTGGTCGAGTTCGGACTCCATGTCGCGCGTGTAGCCCACGTCCATGATCCGTGGGAAGGCCTCGATCAGCTTGTCGGTCACGACCTCCCCGAGGTCGGTCGCATGGAAGGCGCGGTCGATCAGTTCGACGTACTTGCGGTCCTGGATCACCTGGATGATCGACGCGTAGGTGGACGGCCGGCCGATGCCCTCGGACTCGAGGGTCTTGATCAGGCTCGCCTCGCTGTAGCGCTTGGGGGGCGAGCTGAAGTTCTGTTGAGGATCGATCGCGAACACACCCATCCGATCGTTCTCCTGGATCGGCGGCAGGGTCTGCTCGTCGCTCAGGGTCGGTACGCCCGACACGCGGAAGTGTCCGTCGAAGGCGAGCACGCGGCCCGAGGCCTTGAAGCGAAGCGGGCGTTCGGAGTCGCGTCCACCCTCGATGAACACGCTCGTCGAATCCCATTGCGCCGGCATCATCTGGCAGGCGACGAAACGCTCCCAGATCAACCGGTAGAGCTTCCACTGATCGGGTGGCAGGACCTTCTTCATGCTCGCGGGCGTGCGTCGGACCGACGTGGGTCGGATCGCTTCGTGGGCTTCCTGCGCGCTCTTGTTGCTGCTACCGAAGAAGTTGGGCTTGGGCGGCAGGTAGCGTTCGCCGTACTCGTGGTCGACGAATTCGCGGACCTGGTTCAGGGCCTCGCCGGCGATGTGGGTGCTGTCGGTTCGCATGTAGGTGATCAGACCCACCGGACCCTCGCCCGGGATGTCGACCCCCTCGTACAGGCGCTGTGCGTTCTGCATGGTGCGCCGCGCCGCGAAGCTCAGGCGGCTGCTCGCGGCCTGCTGCAGCGTCGACGTGATGAACGGCGGTGCGGGGCGGCTGCTGGTGCGCTTGGTCTCGATCTCGGCCACGCGGTACGGCGTCGACGGATCGACCGCGCCGCGGACGGTCCGCACGAAGCGAGCGGGTCCCTTGCCCTTGGGATCCTCGCGCGTTTCGATCTCGATCCCGTCGAGGCCGGCGCGGACGGCGACCTCGGACACACGGTCGGTCAGGTCGACCACGGCCGCGTCGGGGTCGTCCTTCGAGCCAGACGCCTCGATCGAGAACTTCTCTCCACCGACCTCGACGAGTTCGGCGCGCAGACCGTCCCTGTCGGCCAGCCAGGCGTTGAGCTGCTTCTGCGTCGGACCCTTGCCCTTGGCGTCACGCGTGGTGAGCAGTTCGGTCCATTCGTCACCGAGGGCAGCGAGGTCCACGTCGCCGGGGTGGAAGTTCGCGAAGAGCTTCCAGGTCTCGTCGGGGACGAAGGCGCGGATCTCCCGTTCGCGTTCGACCACGAGCCGAACCGCCACGCTCTGCACGCGCCCGGCGCTCAGACCCCGTGCCACCTTCTTCCAGAGCAGTGGGCTGACCTGATAGCCGACGATGCGGTCGAGCAGTCGTCGCGCCTGCTGGGCGTTCACCCGATCCATGTCGATGGGATGCGGGTGGTCGAAGGCCCGGGCGATCTCGGCCCGGGTGATCGCCGAGAAGATCACGCGCTTGGCCCGATCGGGTTCGATGCCCATCTCGTCGGCCAGGTGCCACGCGATGGCCTCGCCCTCGCGGTCGAGGTCGGTTGCGAACCAGACCTCGCGCGCCTGCTTCGCCTGGCGCTTGAGGTCCTTGATCGTCGAGTCCTTGCCCTTCAGGATCTCGTAGGTCGGCCGGAAGTCGCGGTCGAGATCGACCCCGGGGACGGGCGACTTGTCGCCCTTGGGTGCCTTGGCGGGCAGGTCGCGTACGTGGCCGACGCTGGCCATGACGACGTAGTCGTCGCCCAGGTACTTGTTGATCGTCCGTGCCTTGCTCGGGCTCTCGACGATCACCAGTTGCTTGCCCTGGGCGGACGGAGCCCGCTCTCGGCTACGGCTGCTGCGCTTCTTGGCCATGTGGGCTTCGGACCGGCTCGGATCGGGGAAACGAATGCGCGGCGCGGGATCGGACCGGCAGTCTCGCAACATGGCGCCGGACCCTACCGCGGATCCGGCGCCGGACGCCGAGAGGAAAACCACGGGTCCGTGCGGTTGTCAAGCCGACCCGGATCCCGGCTCCGGCCGGCGACGATCGTGCGGCAACCTGTGCAAGAGGCCGGCCGGGCGCAAGAGCCGGCCTTCGTGAGTGGGGGTGCCGGGCCCCGAAGGGGCCCGGAATCGTGCTCGGATCAGGCGAAGGCGAGACGGATCAGGGCCTCCTGTTCCATCCGGTGGGCCTTGTTCGAGCCGGTGGCCGGGCTGGCGCTGGCACTCCGCTTGACGGTGGTGACATGGCGTCCGCCGGCCAGGCGCTGGAGCTCGGGTCGGACGAAGGCGAGCGCCCCCATGTTGGCAGGCTCCTCCTGCACCCACACCACCTGACGGGCGTCGGGCCAGGCCCGCAGCGCAGCCTGGATCCGCTGCTCCGGGAAGGGATAGAGCTGCTCGATGCACACGATCGCCGTGTCCTCGGCCCCCCGCTTCTCACGCTCGGCACGCAGTTCGTGGACGATCTTGCCAGAGCACAGCAGGACGCGTTGCACCTCGCCACCCGCGGCGTCGACCAGGACGGGACGGAAGGCACCGTCGATCAGTTCCTCACGTGGGCTGCTCGACGCCTTGGACCGCAGCATTCCCTTGGGGGTGAACACCACGAGCGGTTTGCGCCACTTCCGCAGCGCCTGGCGCCGCAGGAGGTGGAAGTACTGCGCCGCCGTCGACGGCTGGACGATCTGGATGTTGTGTTCGCTCGCCAGCTGCAGGAAGCGCTCGAGACGGGCACTGGAGTGCTCGGGGCCCTGCCCCTCGTATCCGTGCGGAAGGAGGAGGACCAGGCCGCTCAACAGTGACCATTTGTCCTCGCCGGCCGCCAGGAACTGGTCGATGATGATCTGACCGCCGTTGGCGAAATCCCCGAACTGCGCCTCCCAGGCTATGAGCCCGTCGGGATAGTCGCGACTGAAGCCGTACTCGAAACCCAGGACGGCCGCCTCGCTGAGCGGCGAGTCGATGATCTCGAAGCAGGCGTCGCCCGTCGCCAGGCCCGCCAGCGGCACGTGGGATTGCCCTGTCTCGGCGTCGAGCAGCGCCGCGTTGCGATGATTGAAGGTTCCGCGACGGGAGTCCTGGCCCGACAGACGCACGAGACGTCCCTCCCGAAGCAGGGCACCGAAGGCGCAGGCCTCGGCCGTGCCGTAGTCCAGGGGAGCCTCGCCGCGCACCATGGCCACGCGTTGCCCGACGAACTTCTGCACCTTGCGGTGCACGGTGAAGCCCTCCGGAGTGGTCCCGAGCGCGTCGGCCACGGCGTCGAGCGCTTCGGCATCGACCGCGGTCGCGACCTCGTCGTCGGGGTCGTACTGCCCGCCCTCGTACTCGTCCCAGTAGTAGGGCATCTGACGGAAGACCGGGCGCCGTTCGGCCGATCGACCCTCGTCGAGCGCCGTCGAGTACCTCTGTTCGATCTCCTTGCGCATGGCGTCGACGGTCTCGGACGGCACGTCCCACTGCTCGGCGACCTGCTCGTACAGCAGTCCCCGCCGGCCGATCTTCTCGTAGAGGGTCGGCGACGTGGTCGTGGGGTCCTCGACCTCGCTGTGGCCGTAGCGCCGGTAGCCGATCAGGTCGATCAACACGTCGTCGCCGAAACGCTGGCGGTACTCGAAGGCGATCCGGCCGGCGCGCTCGATCGCGGCGAGGTCCTCGCCGTTGACGTGGAGGATCGGGATCTCCAACCGTTTGGCCGCGTCGCTGGCGTAGCGTGACGAGTGCAGCGAGACGGGCTCGGCCGTGAAGCCGATCAGGTTGTTCACGATCACGTGGATGGTTCCGCCCACGTCGTAGCCGGGCAGCTCCGCCATGTTCAGGGTCTCGGACGTGATGCCCTGACCGGCGAAGGCCGCGTCGCCGTGCAGGCAGATCGGGATCACCCGGGACGGACCCTGCTCGCCCAGACGCGTCTGACGTGCCCGGGCCCGGCCCGCGACGACGGGATTCACGGCCTCGAGATGGCTGGGATTGCTCGCGAGGTGGACCCGGACCTCTCCGCCCTCCGGGCGGCGGTGCACCCCCGTGGCGCCCATGTGGTACTTCACGTCGCCACTGCCGAGGGTGCTCCGTGGGTCGACGTCCTCCAGTCCCGCGAAGAGCGAGGCGTGGGGCACGCCGACCGTCTCGACCATGACCGTGAGGCGTCCGCGGTGGCTCATTCCCAACAGCGCCAGCTCCGCCTGGGCCGAGGCGGCGCCGTCGAGGATCGTGTCGAGCATCGGGATCAGACCCGCAGCGCCCTCCAGAGAGTAACGTTTGCTGCCGACGTAACGTCGATGCAGGAAACGCTCGAAGAGTTCGGCTTCCATCAGCCGGCGCAGCATGCGGTCGCGGTCGAGGGCCTCGACCTCGTCGTCCTCGAGTGCGCGCGCGATCCACACCGCGCGCTCGCGGTCGCCGATGTGCATGAACTCGGCGCCGATGCTGCCCGCGTAGGAGCGCTCGAGTCGGGCGCGCCGATCGTCGTCGGCGGTGTCGAGCAGGTCCTCGATGTCGGGGTGCACCGCGCGTTCGATGCGCGCGAGCGGATCGATCGTGGCGTGCAGGTGCGCCCAGCGACGGTAGGCGACCGCGAGGGGGTCGTGCCAGTCGTCGGGAAGCGTCGGATCGTTGGCGCCGGTCGAGCGCCTGCGCGGTCGCGTGGTAGTCATGATCGTGGGCGAGCGCTCGGGCAGGGGGCACGAGAAACCTTGCGCGCGGTATTCAGGCTAAAGTAGACGGTTCCGTGATCTGCGCCAAGGGCGGCGCCCTCGAATCCCGGGAGGTCCGGCGTGGACGGACTACAGCTCGCGTTGGCGATCACCGCCACCCTCGGACTGGCGGCCGTCCTGGTCCTCCTGCTCCGGACGCGGGGGCTGCGTCGGCGGCTGCTCCTGGCCCTGGCGCTGGCGTCCCTGTTGCCCTCGGCGACGGTGGCCGTGGTGCTGGCGCTCAATGCGCGTTCGGTCCTGGCGGTGCTCGACGCGCCGGGTCCGCAGAGTGCCGTCGACGGCGGACTGGGCCTCGCGCGCGCCTACCTGGAGGAAGGGGGCCGGGACCTGCACCACCGCACCGACGCCTGGGTCCGCGCCCTGGCCGAGGGGCGGAGCCCGGTGGTGGAGCGACCCGGCCACACGGGCTGGCGCCTGGTGGACGTACCGGAGGCCCGTGGAGGCGGACTCGATCCGGCGCCCTGGTTGTCCGCCGTGCCCGGGGAGGTCTTGGACAGGCCCACATGGGGTCCCCGTCGTGTCGTCGCCGGCGCGGGGACCGCACTCGTCGCCGGCCGGCGGCTCGGACCCGACGACGGGCACGTGGTCTCGGTCCTTCGGATTCCCGACGGCGTCGCGGCCGACCTGCGACGGATCGAGGCGGGGTTCCAGGGCCAGCGCCAGCTCGAGCTCTACTACGGGCCGCTGCTGGCCAACGGCCTGCTCGTGATCGCGGTGGTGGCCGTGACGGTGGTGGCGGTGCTGGGCACCGTTGCAGCGCGGGACGTGAGCGCACGGCTGCTCGGGCCGCTGGGCGAGCTGGTCGAGGCGACGCGACGCGTGGGGGCCGGCGATCTCGATCACCGTGTGGGAACCCTGGCGTCGGGAGAGGTCGGCGAGCTCGTCCGGGCCTTCGACGGCATGACCGCGCAACTGGCCGAGAACCGCGAGCGGTTGCGGCGGACCGAGCGACTGGCCGCCTGGCAGGGGATCGCCCGCTCGCTCGCCCACGAGATCAAGAATCCCCTCACACCCATCCAGCTGGCCGTGCACCGTCTCCGGCGACAGGGAGGAGACGAGCGGACCCTGGAATCGCTCGGCGCGATCCAGGAGGAGGTCGGCAACCTGCGCCGGCTGGCCGAGGAGTTCTCGGTCCTGGGACGGCTGCCCGAGCCCCGGATCGTGGCCGTCGGTCTCGGTGCCACCGTCGACCAGGTCGTCGATCTCTACGTGCCCGACGGGGTGACGTCGGAGGTCGACGTCGCCGCAGACCTCCGCGTGCGCGCCGACGCGGGACAGCTCCGGCAGGTCGTCTCGAACCTCGTGAAGAATGCGGTGCAGGCGATGGGGCGGGACGGCCGTCTGCGGGTCGCAGCGCACGTGGACGACGGCGTGGTGATCCTGGAGGTCGACGACGACGGCCCGGGCTTCGGCGATGCAGCGGCGCGCCTGTTCGAGCCGGGGTTCACCACGCGCGAGACCGGGACCGGACTCGGGCTGGCGATCGTACAGCGGATCGTCGAGGATCACGGGGGGGACATCGAGGCCACGACGTCGCCGTGGGGCGGAGCCCGTTTCCGTGTCCGGTGGCCGTCGGCCGAGCCGCCCGAGGAGGACCGATCGTGAGCGAGGCGGGCGCACGCATCGTCGTCGTCGACGACGAGCCGAACATCCGGCGCCTGCTCGCGGGTGTGCTGTCGGACGAGGGCCACGAGTGCACCACGGTGGCCTCGGTCGAGGAACTCCGCGGTGCGCTGGGTGAGGAGCCGGCCGATCTGGTCCTGCTCGACGTCTGCCTGCCCGGTGAGGACGGCATGCACTGGCTCGGCGAGCACGTCCGCGGAGACCGCGCCGAGGCCGGAGCCGTGATCATGATGAGCGGCCACGGAACCATCGATCTCGCCCTCAAGGCGGTTCGCCTGGGAGCGGTGGACTTCCTCGAGAAACCGATCACCGGCGACCGCCTGCTGCTGTCGGTGGAGAACGCACTCGCGCTGTCGACGCTGCGGCGCGAGAACGAGCGACTGCGGCGTGGCCGGGCCGCCGCGGCCATGATCGGCGAGAGCCGGGCGATGCAGGCCCTGCACTCCGCGATCGATCGCGCGGCCCCGACCGATGCCACCGTGTTGGTCAGTGGAGAGAACGGGACGGGCAAGGAACTCGTCGCCGCGGCCTTGCACCAGGCGTCGAAGCGGGCGCGGAGCCCCTACGTCCAGCTCAACTGCGCGGCGATCCCTTCGACCCTGCTCGAGAGCGAGCTCTTCGGTCACGACGCGGGAGCGTTCACCGGAGCCCAGCGCGTGCATCGTGGGCACTTCGAGCGGGCCCATCGGGGAACGCTGCTGCTCGACGAGATCGGCGACATGCCGCTGGAGCTGCAGGCCAAGCTCCTGCGCGTGCTCGAGGACGGCAAGGTCACGCGCCTGGGATCGGAGACCGCGCGGCGCGTCGACGTCCGGCTCGTGGCGTCCACGCACCGCGACCTCCGGCGCCGCGTCGACCAGGGCACGTTCCGCGAGGACCTCTACTACCGGCTCGCCGTGCTCGAGATCCGGGTCCCGGCCCTCCGCGAGCGTGACGACGACGTCGAGCGGCTCGGCCGACACTTCCTGGAGCACTTCGGCCGCGAGTTCGGGCGGCACGTGCCGGAACTCACCGACGAGGCGTCGGCCGTGCTGCGCGATCATCCGTGGCCGGGCAACGTGCGCGAACTCCGCAACGCCATGGCGCGCGTGGTCGCGCTGACCGACGCCCCCGAGATCGCGGCGGGCACGCTGCGGTCGATCCTGTCGCCGACACCCGTGCGGGAGACAGCGCAGCAGGTCGACGTCCCGACGCTTCAGGCCGCCCTC
>DATFKK010000180.1 GCA_035268685.1 Candidatus Krumholzibacteriia bacterium
AGCGGAGGATCGAGACACGGGAACTGCCGGTGAACCGCCGACACGAGCTGAAGTACGCGTTCTGAGGGCCGAAACGAGCGGGGCGAGCCGATGGGCCCGCCCCGCTGGGGAATGCACAATCTCGGAGGCACAGAGGATCACAAGAACCTAGTTGCTCGGAGTCACGACTCTCAGGCAGCATCACCCCACAGCAAGGCTCCCGACCGAGAACGACGCGGTCCGTCTTGCTCTCCCGATCTCCATCGGCGGCCCGCTCCCAGATGTCTCGGCGACGATTGCGTCGTCGTGACGGTGTCGGTGTGGCCGCGGGTCTCGACGCGCCGACCGGCACGGAAGGAAGGTCGGTGCATGTCCGAGAGCACGAAGCAAGTTCCTCGATCCTGTCTCGCGATCCTGATCGCCGTGATCCTCGGTGTCCCGACGGCAGCGGTCGCGGCGGATTCGCAGGGCCCCTACATCGGACTCGACGAGGAGGAGATCCTCGAAGTGGTGGAGCGCCTGCGTGGGTTCGCCCTGGACTACGAGGCCGACGACCAGACCGGAGTCGTCTATCTCGATCACAGCGCGCGCGTCGAAGTGACCGGCAGCGAGTACGGGATCTCGAAGAGCGGCGTCCTCCACGCCCTCCGCGAGTTCGACGAGGACGAAGCGACACGGACGGTCGCGGTGCAGCCGGGAGAGGAGGTCGTCCACGCCCGTGGGTGGATCGTCGAGGGCGATGACGCGGTCCGCTGGTTGCCGTCGAGGAACGTGCGCATCGACATCAGCAGTGAGGACGGACGGGGCGAGGTCGTCCTGGCCTTTCCCGGCCTCCACGAGGGGCAGACCTTCGGTTGGTCCGTCGTCGTCCGGGCCGAGGAGCCCATGGGCGCGCGCTTGTTCCCGATCGATGCGGACGTTCCCGTCGCCCACGGGACGTTCACGCTGCAGACCAACGGCAGGATCGGCTACACGGTCCAGGCCTTCAACGTCAGACGCGACGATTTCGCGATCCAGACGGGTGAGCCGCGCAATGGCAACGACTCCTGGATCCAGTGCGTGTATCGCGATCTGCGGGCCGATCGTGTCGATCTCCTCGGACTCCCCTGGCGTCAACGGCGAGCTCATCTGCTCCTGAACTTCAAGGGCCATTTCGACGACGACCTCGGCATGTGGATCACGATCAGGAGCTGGAACCGGATCGCGCTCCTGTTCGAGGAAGCGCTCGCGGAAGCGGTCGAGACCTCGGACGCGGTCGAAGATCAGGCCGCGCAACTGGTCGAGGGGTTGCAATCGGAGCGCGCACGCTGCGATGCGCTGTACCGCTTCGTCCGGGACGAGATCGCGACGCTGGATCTCGACGAGAGTCTCGACTTCCGGAGTTCCGAGGAGATCCTGGAGGCGAGGACCGGAGACGGGATCGACAAGGCCGCGCTCCTCGTCGCACTCATGCGGAGCGTCGGCGTCGACGCCCGGCTCGGCTTCGCGCGCAATCGCTACGCGAGTGGCCTCTTCCACGAGGATCCGGGGTTCTGGCAGTTCACCGACGGGGTGGTGGTCGTGGGCGATCCGCGGGTGTCGGCGACGTTCTACGTCCCGGGTGTGGAAGGTTGCCCGGCGCGGATGGTCCCCCCACACCTTCGCGGGGTGGACGTGGTGCTGTTCGGCGAGAACCTCGAGAAGCGCAGCGACGAGCTCTTCCGGAGGGCCTACGCCGAGGATGGTGGCGTGGAGCGGCGGCTGGTGCAGAACTGGCTGCGGAGGGTCCGCGCCGCGGATTGGACGCAGATCGTCGCGATCGGAGGAGATCCCCGTGCGGTCGTCGGGGTGCTGCGGGAGACCAGGGTGGTCGACGCCGAAACCGCGGCCGCGACCGTGTCGATCACGGCCGAGGGGATCACGACCCCGGGGGCGTGGGCGCGACGGGGGACGCCGCCCGAGGAACTCGCGCGGCGGTACAGCGAACAGAGGGGTCGGGACCCGGAGACCGTGCGCGAGGCTTCGGTGGAGATCTCGGCGGACGACGCGGTGGTGACCTGCCGCTGGATCGAGGATACGGCGTTGCCACCGCGGACCGGAAACGCGTGGATCCTAAACGCGGACGTGGTCTTCGGTACGCCCTTCCTCGATTTCTGGAAGGGCGGTGATCGGGGCGCCGTCTACATCCCGATGTCCTGGGAGCGGGTCCGGCGCACGGTCGTTCCGCTGCCTCCCGGGTGGCGTCTGGCCGAAGAGCCTCCATCTGCCGACATCATCAATCCGCTGTTCCACTACCGTGCGGAGACCAGCGTCGAGGACGGACGACTGGTCGTGGAGCGGAGCTTCCGTTTCCGGGCGGGCGAGCGGGGCGAGCGATCCCTGCCGGTCCTCGATCGCGATGCGGAGCAGGTCCTGGATCACGAGACCCGCGACCTGGTGCTGGTGCCGGAGGCCGCGGACGACACCGCCACGGCCTCCGGTGACCGATGACGGTCAGGGATGCAACGCGTATCCGACGTGAACCGATGCCGAGAGACCGATCAGGTTCTCGAAGGGACCGGCGTCGAGGTACTGGGCCTCGAGTCTCAGACCGACGTTGACCCCGGCATAGGGACGTTCCACACCGAGGATTCCGGTGAAGGCCAGACCGTCGTTCCGCCGGTTCTGTGCCGAGACGTCGGCGATGTCGCCGAGCCTCGTGAACCCGACGCCGAATCCGGCGAAGGCTCGGCGCGACGGATGGAAGGCGAGGCCCTCGACCGACACGGTGAACACGCGATCGAGGAGATCCGTGCGCGAGACCGTGGCCGATGCACCGACGGCGAAGGCGCGCAACGACCGGCGGGACACGCGGAGCGAGATCCCGACGGGATTCGTGGGGAAGCCTTCACCCGCGCCCGGGTACTCGAAGCTCTCGTTGGCGTCGAGGCGCCCGGCGAGGACGGCGACTTCGAGGGTCGTGTAGGCGGGCCCGTAGTCGGTCGGTCCGTCGAAGTCCGGATCGATCGCGGCGACGTCGCGCGGAACGTCGCCGGTTCCGATCCGCAGGGCGTCGTACCGGGCGCTGCGCTCTTCGCAACCGGGGTCGACGCGCAGTGTGAGGGCGTCCCAGGCCGGCCCGGAGTGGTCGGCGCGAGCGACCGCGCGTCCGTCGTAGTGCAGCACGACCTCGGCCTCGCCGCGCTCGATCACTACGCGGTGCCATCCTTCGCCGGCGACGGGCGCACGGCCCGGTTCGGCGGCGACGGACTCGCCGTCGAGTTCGAGGCCGAGGTTCGAGGTCGTGTCCGGACAGACACGACCGAAGCGAAGAACCTCGGCACCGGCCGCGCCCACGACGACCTGACTGGCCAGGGACGGACCGGTCGCAATCCAGACCTCGATCCATCCCTCCGACAGAGGGGTCGGGAGGTCGTAGCGCGCGACGGGAGCACTCTCCTCGGAGAGCTCCAGGGCCCCGAAGCCCTCGCGTTTCTCGCTCATAACGATCAGTCGGCGGGGGGAGGTCTCGCTCCCGGGGAAGGCCCAGTCCTCGCCGGTGAAGGCGGGCTCGAACCCTTCCGCGTGGAGGACCTCGCCGGAGGCCGTGGAGGAGACAGAGATGGTCAGTAGGAAGAGAACGGTCAGTGCGGCGCGGGGACCGATCGCAGGACGTACACGGCGCATACTGGGCTCCATCGGGTCGGGCTGGAAGTCCCGGCCGACGACGGCAGTCGACTTCGCAGCGAAACCATTGGGTGGGGAGCCCGACTCGAGAGGGTACCAGCTCCTGACCGATCGTTCCAGAATCCTTCGGCTGTTGCGCGTGGTCGGAGTGCTCGGCCTCCTCTGTTCCGGGCCCGTCGACGCGCCCGCGGCGGCACGTGACCCGCTGTTCGCCGCCGCGCATCCGCAGGCGCCGGTCCTCGTCCTGAGCGATCACGTCCGCGTGTTCGCCCACTACGACTCCGACCGGGCGGGAATCTCGGGAACGCACACCCGCGAGATCGTCTACTGGATTCGCGATCGGCGCGGTCGAGACCAGGTCAACCGGCAGTTCCGATGGACCTCGCCCCGCTGGACGGCCGAGAAGTTCGAGATCGAGATCGAGTCGACGGACGGATCGACAAGTCGCACCGACGACGACGACCTCGACTGGATCCCCGTGTCCGACGCTGACGGAAGCGTGTACAGGCTCGACAGCGAGGCGGCCTACACGGTGGTGCAGGGTTTGCGGACGGGGGATCTCCTGCGCGTCCGCTCCCGACATCGGATCCGTGGCCTGCACGGTCTGCATCAAGTCGAGTGGGATGGTGCCGCGAGTCTCCCCGTGGCGCGACGCCGTCTGGACCTCGCGTATCCCGATGATCACACGCTCACGGTCGGCATTCGTGCCCCGGAGGTGGTCGCCGGACATCTGAGCACGACCGACTCCGGGGACGACGGCACGCAGTCGCGCACCATCGTCGTCGACGCATCGGGACCGGACGGCGATCCGTTGGCGGCGCACGGTGGCGAACTCGTCATCACGCCGCACTTCGTGGCGGTGGGTGACGACCTGCCGAAGACCGTGTTCGCCGCGGGGCCGGACTGGGAGGCGGTCGCGCGCGGCTACGCGCGGCGCGTGGACAGCCATCTGGCGGCGGACGAGGCGCTCGCCCGGACCGCCCGCGCGATCGTCGACGGTGTCGACGACGAGCGAACCCGCGTGGAACTGCTCTACCGTCATGTCCAGGAGACGTGCCGCTACCTGGGACTGTTCGACGGCCTGGGCGGAATCCTGCCCCGTCCCGCGAGCGAGACGGCGCGAAAGGGCTTCGGCGACTGCAAGGGACTGAGTGCACTCCTGATCGCCATGTGCCGGGCCGTGGGGATCGACGCGCATCCCGTCCTGGTGCGAACACGGCGATCGGGTCCGCTCGACCCCAGTGTTCCCAATCTCGTGCAGTTCGATCACTTCATCGCCTGGGCCGATGTCGCGGGCGGTCTCTGGCTCGATCCCACCTACGACTTCTGTCCGGCCGGGCTCGTGCCCACTGCCAACGCCGCGTCGCCGGTCCTGCTGTTGCACCCGGATCGACCGGGCCTGGTCGAGATCGGAACGGACCGCGCGCGGGCCGGCAGCCTGGACTACGTGATCGAAGCCGAAATCGACGCACACGGGTCCATGGACGCCGTGGTCACGGAGACGGCGACGGACACGGCCGGACTGTACCGGCGCATCAACCTCGCGGACACCGAGGTCGATGCCAGGGTCCTCGCCCGGGCCGTGATGAATCGTTCGCTGGCGCGGTCGGTGGTTGCGATGCGGCCGACGGAGGCGGGCTGGGGGCAACCGACGGTGACGGAACTCCACTTCGCGGCCGATCGTGCGGGCACGAAAGCCGGTGACATCCTCTACCTGCCACGTGCCCTCGTCCGTGTTCCCCGCGAGGTCACGGGCTTCTCCGACCGAAGCGCGCCCGGTGACCTGCGCTTCCTGGCCGACCGTTCGGAGCGGTGGGCCGTGGCGCTGCCGCTCGGCGCCTCGGTCGAGCCCGACAGCAGCCGGGTCGAGGCCCCGGGACTCACCTGGACGTACCGGGTGCGGCTCCGTCGGGCGATGATGCTCGTCGAGCGGGAATACCGGTGGGACCGGCGCGAACTCGCGACCGGCCAACTCGAAGACCTCGAGGCCGCGATCGATCGGATCGTCGAGGCAGAGCGAGGCTACCTGACGATCCAGATGCCGGCCGAGCGCTAGCTCCCCGCCGCCGCTTCCTTCGTCTTCTGCTTCATGTCCATCACCCGCATCCCTTCACGCACGGTGTCGAGGATCAGGCGGATCTCCTCGCGCGTGATGCGGAAGTGCGGCGTGAAGCGCAGCCCGTTGTGGCCACCGTGGATCATCGCCACGCCGTGGGTGCGGAGAAAGTGCTCGAAGCCACGATCGCCGACGACGGTGTAGCGGTCGGGGTCGAGTTCGGCGTTCACCATGAGGCCGGTGCCGGAAACCTTGAGGATCCCGCCGGGGAACTCGTCGGCCAGGGCCTCGAGACCGGCGCGCAGCTCTGCTCCGCGCTCCTGGATGTTGCGGCGCATGTCCGCGTCCACTGCGTCGAGGACGGCGCAGCCCACCTCGAGCGCCCGTGGGTTGGTGGTCATCGTGTTGCCGTACACGCCCGGCTCGTAGAGCGCTGCGGTCTCCTCGCGCAGGGCGAGGACCGACAGCGGGTACTGTCCCGCGTTCAGGGCCTTGGAGTAGGTCTCGGCGTCGGGTGCGTCGCAGTCCTCGAAACCCGGATAGTCGACCAGGCTCAGGCAGCCGGCGGCGCGCAGGGCGGCCTGGATCGAGTCGACGATCAACAACGACCCGTGCTCGCGTGTGAGTTCACGCGCGACGTCGTAGAACGCGCGTTCGAGCGGAAGACCGGGCTCACCCTCGCCCATGACCGGTTCGAGGTACACGGCCTCGATGAAGGCGTTCGACTCGTCCGCCTGGCGGAACAGCCCACGGAGCCCCTCGACGTCGTTCGGTTCGACCACGTGCAGGTCGCCGGGCTCCTGGAACGAGGCGAGGTGCTTCTCGTACACGGCGCGCGTCGCGTCCGAGACCCGCGCCGCGCGGTAGGTCCGCCCGTGGAATCCCTCGGCCAGCGAGACCTGCCACAGGACCTTGCCCTCGTGGCGTCCACCCGCGCCGGTCATCTTCAGTGCATGGATGTCACAGATCCGCGAGGCCACGCTCACCGACTCGGAACCGCTGTTCATGCAGATGAAGTGGGAGAAGGGGCAGTGCCCACGCTGGTGGCCGATCTCGGCCTTCAAGCGGTCGGCCAGACGCTTCTGGCTGAACTGCGGCGTCATGACGTTGGCCATGACCCAGGGATGCGCGAGGGCTTCGTCGATCTCCGGCGGAGCATGGCCCAGTCCGAGCATTCCGTAGCCGCCGGAGTCGTGCAGCACCGCGCCGTGGGTCGTCACGATCCACGGGCCGGCCGCGGCCAGGGGCACGTAGGGGTTGATCGCCTTCGGCGTGTAGAAGTTCACGAAGTCGTCCTGCAGACGCTCGGTGAGCGCTGTCTCGTCGAGGGCGAGGTCTTCGCCCCACTCCTCGCGCAGCGAGCGGTGGATCTCCACCGCGGCCGCGATCGCGCGGCGCAGGTCGGGATCGCGTTCGGCGAAGTCGGCGATCGCTCGGTCGGAGATGCCGCGCGTCGTGCGCGCTCCGGCGTAGTCGCGGATCTCGCGGAGGGAATCGGCGTTCATGGTGTCGGTCCTCGTCGATCGACGTCGCCGGCGGCGACGTACGGAAGCCGGGATGTCCAACCGGTCAACCTAGGCCACGACGCGGAGATCGGTCAAGGTGCGGGCCCTGGGTCCGATCATGGGTCGGATCCCGAAGCACTTCGATCCGGCGCTGCACCCTCTCGCTGGACGTCCTCCCCGAGGACGGCGGTCACCGGTCACGAGTCGGGAACGGGCACGGCCGACCCGTCCCGCGCCGCCGGCGCCGGGGCCGCCCCCCGCACTCTCCGCAGCCAGACGGTCATCACGACCCAGGCCGTGGCGCTGGCCAACAGCGACCACGTCACCCAGTCCGCCGCTTCGCGCAGCGACGTGGCACCGTCGCCGGAGAGGTGGATCCCGACCAGCAGTGCCGACGCGGCGAGAGCCTCGCCGAACCGGGCACCCATCCCGTCGACCACGACCTTCGTGTGCGATCGCAGTTTGCGTGGGAGCGCCAGGTAGGCTTGCTCCCAGTTGCTGCGGTGGATCGACGACTTCAGCCCACCCTCGGTGAGCCGCAGTCCCGTTCGCGCGAGCAGTGTTCCCCCGCCGAAGACCACCGCCGAAGCGCCCAGCAGGAGTCCCGACGGGAGCACCAGGAGACTCCCTTCGATCCCCACTCCGGACTGGAGCCTCGGCGTGACCCACAACTGCAGCAGCAGCCCGATCACGCCGACAGCGGTGTAGAACGTCGAGAAGAACTCGATTCGGGCACTGTCCACCGATCCGGAGGAGCCGGCCGCCAGGTAGAACTGGTACTCGACCAGCACGCCGACCAGTCCGCCGAGCATCGCGAGGACAAGCAGGAGCCGGGCGTAGCGGTGCCGGAACAGTGACGGTGAGGTCGAAGGGGTCTTGCCGCCGGTGTCGGCCTCGCGCGAGACCTCGGACAGGACGGACGGGAAGCGAGACTGCGTGTGGACGGTCACCGCCACCGACACGAGCAGGAGGACGGCCCCGTGGGCCACCAGGTCCGCGGGCTGGCACACGTTCGAGACGAGCCGAGCGTAGAGGCCGCCCAGGACCCCTCCGGCGATCGACGATGCGCCGATCCGGGCATAGCTGTGGGCGAGGACCCTGCGCGGGCAGGTGTCGAGCAGATCGGCTCCGAGCAACCACGATGCGGAGAACATCACGCCCCACACCAGGGGCACGAAGGCGAAGAACAGTGAGGGCAGGAGGCCACCACCCGGCGTGGCGAAGGGCGCGTAGGCGAGGAGGACGGCCGCGGTCCCCAGCGGGAGACAGATGCGCACCACGCGCGGCCCCAAGCGCCGCATGAGAGCCAGCACCGTCATCGCGACCGGACCCGAGAGCAGTGCGATCCCGACGTACGCCCACGGCATCTGTACCAGGCCGTCGTCGCGGACGTAGAGTGCGTCGCGTCCCGTCTTGACCACGATGAAGGCCGCAGTCATCAACGCCAGGGTGAGAGACACCCTCCGGGTACGAGCGCTGGCATCCGGATCCACGGAGACACCTCGGGACGGGTCCGACGTCGAATCGGTGGCCGGGCCGGACCCGCGATGGCGGACCCGATCAGTCCCCGGCCGAGGCCGGGGACGTTGCACGACGCGACTTCCAACGATTCCACACGAACGAACCCGATCCGTACAGCAGACCCACCACGATCGTCAACGGGACCAGGTACATACATGCACACATCGCCGTTTCGTTCCTCGCTCGGAGTGTTCAGGGGTCACCGAAGACGTACGCCGATCGCACACGCTCGTGACACCGTGGCTCAGTGTACCGTGGACCAGTGGGACTCCGAACCCTGCATCAGGTGGGTCAGCTTGCGGCACACGCGGTCGGAGTCGTCCTCGAAACGGCGGAAGCCCGGCACGATCCGATCCACGATCCAGGACCAGCGCAACGGCAGCTTGTCGATCCGCGGCCATCGGCCGTGATCGGCGAGTTCCGGCCTCCGCCGCACGAGGATGTGCCAGTAGAAGCTGGTGAAGAAGGTCAGGCGTTCTTGTGCGGTCCGGGCCTCGAAGTCGAGCGACGAACCCACCGAGAAGGCGCGGGCGAATCCGCAACTGAAACCCTCGAACATCGGTTGGACGACCTTCTCCTGCTCATGGCGGAGCAGGGCGCAATTGCCGGCCCAGACGAGCCGTCGGCCCTCGTCCGGGTTTCCGTCGGCCGTCGCGCGTCGTCCTCCTTCGATGGCTTCGAATCCCTCGATGATCGTCTCACCCCCGGTGGTGTCCGTCGCCGAGGACCGGAGCCGCTCCAGGCCGTCGGGCTGGGCGTCGTAGACCAGATGGGCCCAGAAGATGTCTTCGAAGATTCCGTTGTTGATCCGGCGGACCGTGTCGAAGTCGCGCAGCGGTCCGCGCAGCAGACGGCCCCGAGCCTCGAAGTCCAGGCGGCCGGAACGATCGGCCAGGAGCTGGAGGGGGCGCATGAGCAGACGCGCGTGGTTCGACGCGAAGGCAGCCATGCCGGCCCACTTCAGCAGCTCGGGATGGCGCAGGTAGGCAGCAGCGTACATCGAGGAGATCGCCCGGTTTCGGGCGATGATGCGGTTCTCGGGGGGGAGCACGTCGAGAACGGCGCGCTGCGCCTTCTCGGCCGAACTCGCCTCGCGCACACGGCGACGCAGGACGTCGTACACCGCCGTCGCGCGCCCGGTTTCACAGCCGATGGAGGTCATGGATCCCGATACGGTTCAGGAGGCGGTCTGTCGCCGCCCGGCGATCACGGTGGCGGCACCTGCCGAGAGCGCAGCCACCAGCGCCAGGACGAACATCGTGGCGAAGTCTCCTTCCATTCCGACCGGCCCCGCGACGTGGCTGGCCACGGCGCCGATCATGACCACGGTGGCGATCCCCGAGCCGACGCGGGTCGTCCGCGGGACGAACATGAGGACGATGGCCAGGATCTCCACGATTGCGATCGCCGTGACGACCGATCCGCCGCCGGGCAGACGATCGGCGAGTTCGGCGGCTCCTCCCGTGAGCTTGGGCAGGGCGCCCATGACGAGAATGCCAGCGGCGATGACGCGGGTCACCCAGTGGGCGATCGAAAGTCGAGCGTGGTCGGACACGTGGACCCACTCCTTCGGCGGTCGGGGGTGGTCGGACTCCTCACGCGGCCCAGACTACAGGTTCTGCCGACTTCGTGCAGTCACCGATCGGGAATGGGTCCTCGCGCCCTCAGCTGCTTCCGACGGGTACCCACACGTCCACCACGACGGGCAGATGGTCCGATGCCACCCGGGTCAGGCGGCTGCGGGGGACGTGCACGCTCTCGATCCTCAAGTCGTCGCTCGTGAAGACGTGGTCGATCCTCCGCATGGGCAGGCGGCTGCTCCACGTGTTGAGCTCGGGGACCGGGACTCCTCCACCCACCGGCGTGCCCGCGTTGCGCAGGAGCGGATCGAGCCGGCGCAGGTTCGCCGATCGCCCGGGTGCGTTGAAGTCTCCGCACAGGATCACGGCGCCGTCGAGATCGGGGTGGCGGAGCCATTCGGTTCCGAGCAGGGCGTCCATCTGCAGGCGGCGTTCGCGGTCGAGGATGCTGAGGTGGGTGTTCAACACCTGCAGCGGCGCGCCGTCGACGCTGACCTCGACCCACAGCACACCCCGGTCCTCTAGGCGCATGCCGGAGCGCCAGCGCGGCAGTTCGCCCGACGACACGACGCGAACGGGATAGCGCGACAACACGGCATTGCCGAAGTGCCCGTCGTCGACCTCCGTCACGGCGTGGAAGTGGTAGTCGATCTGGAGCGCGTCGGCGATCGTTCGCGCCTGTTCGATGTGCCCCGAGCGGCGGCGGCGATGGTCGAGTTCCTGCAGGCAGACGATGTCGGGTTGCTGGCGCGCGATCACCCGCGCGATGCGCTGCGGTGAGTACTTCCCGTCCATCCCCCGGCATCCGTGCACGTTGTAGGTCATGATGCGCACCGAGTGGCCCGTCTCGGCCGGCGGAACGCTGTCGGCCACGCGCACGTCGTCGCGGTGGGCCACCGTGCCCTCGAGCACCCGCATGGCCAGTGCGCGCAGGGTCTCGGCGCGCAGCACGGCGGGAACGCGCGGTGCCTCGCGCGGGAGCATCGCGAAGGCAGAGGTCTCTCCCGGGCCCGGCCCGCCGTGGGCGCCGCGCTCGAACTGAAGCGAGACCGGTCGCTCGCGGTCGAACCCCATCAGCACGAGGTCTCCCGAGTTCTCGTGGCGGGTCACCGCCAGCGCGTCCTCGGTCACCTGGTGCAAGTAGGGATGATCCGGCCCGAACACCTCCGACGCGTGTTCCGGCAGCCGGAAGCGACGCCCGTCGTTGCGGTGGACGTGCACGCTGCCGTCGGGACCGTCGTAGAGCACCAGCGGAACGCGGGCGTCCTCGGCCACCGCTCGTGCGAGGTCCTGATGGATCTCGAACGACACGGCGTGGGGGAGCGTGACCGACCCGACCGGACCCTGGTCGACGATCACGAGTTCGTCGGGGCGTCCGTCGGTCGAGCCTCCGGTCGGTTCCGGAAGCACGTCCTCGGCCGAGAGACGCCCACCCCAACGCAACCACGACGGCAGCTCCAGACTCAACCAACGCGATCGGCCGGACTCGCTGCGGGGTGAATCCGGACCGGGGCCGCTGGCCGTCTCCATACGTGGTGTCAGCACGGCTTCGACGGCACGGCGGACCATGGCCGGCATTGGTTCCCCGAAGGCCTCGACCCACGGTGTCGTCTCCTCCTGACCGTGGTCGGAGTAGATCCATACCTGGTAGTCGCGCAGCGGCGAGCGGTGCGCTGCATGGAATACCCGCCGGATCGACTTGTCGATGCCCCCCAGTGTCCAGGTGGCGAAGCGAGACCGCGGGCCTCGGCGATGGGCGTGCTCGTCGTACCCCAGCAGGTTCAGGTGGATGATCGGAACACCCCGTTCGGTGTCGACGCAGGCGCCAGCGGTGACGATCTCGCGCATCACCGCGGTCACGGCGACCCGCTCGGGGATGAACCGGAGTTCGGCCATGAAGTCCCGGCCACGGATCGTGCGTCCGAGGAAGTCCCAGATCGCGAAGAGCGCTTCGACGACCACGGTGGACAGCACGCGCACGACGCTCCACAGGTTCCACAACACGAGTCCCAGCCACCGCAGCGGATTCAGGGCGCGGAACAGCATGTCGAGGCCGGCGGTCGATGCACAGAAATGAGCTTCTTCGGCGTCGCCGGCGAAGACGTTCGACCATGCCGATCCGTGACGCAGCAGGCCACGGTGCTCGCGCAGCAGACGGGTCTCGACGATCGACGCGGCGTAGGGGTCGTTCATCGACATGACCCGCCGGAAGCGGCGGTCGTAGTAGGCGAAGGTCGGGACGGACGTGCGAACTCCGTAGAACAGTTCCGCCTGGAAGCCGGGGGTGCTGCTGGGAAGCCCCGAGTACAGGGGATGCACGGAATAGTGTTCGTCGCGCTCGAGGCGCGCGAGGAAGGGCATGCGCCCGTCCTCGATCGCCTCGCGCAGGATCGCGTCGTCCAGACCGTCGACCTGGATCAGGACCAGCCCCGGCTCACCGTCACCGCCGACCGAGGGCGGCAGGCCGAGCAGGAAAGCACTCCACCGGTTCCGACTCAGGAGTCGTCGGATACGGCTGGCAAGGATCTCGAGACGGTCGAGCACGATCGCGGACCTCGGGGGGCGGGGGTTCGGCAGACGCCGTCGGGACGTCCGCTCCCCTCCGGAGAAATGTGGGGGAACCGGCCGAAAGTGCCAGTCCCCGCGTTCGGCTGCATCGGAGCTCCCGGTCGCTCAGTGCTGCAGCAGGAGCTGCACCATCATCATGGTCATGAAGGCCAGGGTGAGGGTGGTCGCGGCCGCACTCGTCGACAGGTGCTCGAAGGAATCGGGGACGAGCTCCGAGAACACCATCCAGATCATGGCGCCGGCCGCGATGCCCATGCCGACCGGCAGGAAGGGCTGGAAGGCCGTCACGAAGAGGAAGGCCGGGATCGCCATGAGCGGCTGGGGCAGACTCGACACGATGCTCCAGCCCGCGGCCTTCCACACCGAGGTCCCACGCGGGATCAGCACCAGGCTGATGGCCAGACCCTCGGGGATGTTGTGCACGGCGATCGCCACCGTGATCAACAGTCCGAGTTCCGAGCTCCCCCCGAACGAGACGCCAACGCCGATGCCCTCGGCGAAGGAATGGGCCGTCATCACGCCCAGGATCAACAGCGCCTTGCGTGCATCGGCTCCGCTGAGGTCGGCCACGTCGGGGGAGTCGCGGCGTTCGATCCAGCGATCGGCGAGGACGACCAGGATCAGTCCGAGCGCCATGCCCGCCAGGACCAGCCACGCGTTCCGCTGCTCGCCCTCGGAGACCAGACCGTGACTCGCCGACATCATCAGTCCGCCGGCCACGGCGCTGAACAACCCGAGCCAGCGTCGCGAGAAGTCCTGTGTGAAGGCGAAGGGCACCGCACCCAGCCCCGTGGCGAGCGCGGTGATCAGCGCTGCCACGAAGATCGTCGTCAGAGTGACCTCGAAGTCCACGGGGCACCGGCGGGAAGGATGGAACGAGCGTTCGACGCGTCCCAGGATGCGCCCTCGGTCCGGTCGCGCCCTTCGGGATCGACCCGCCGCGGGCGTTCCGGCTCCGCCCCATGCCGCGGCGGTACCCTGCTCGCCGTGGAGACCGTCAGCGACCGGTGGTGGCCACCCGACGCTCGAGTGCCCCGCTCGCCGCCCAGTCGAGAACGCCCTTGACGACCTTCTCGGCGTCGCGCTGACGGAGCTTCACGTCGCGCAGCGCCCAGGCGTGGGCGGCGTGCGCCAGGTTGCGGATCTCGACGAGCACCGCGAGGTCCGTCGGAGCGTGGCGGAGGACGTAGTAGTCGTAGCCACGAGCGCGCGCACCGGCTCCGAAGGCGGGCAGCACGTCACGCGCGAAGTCGCGCGAGACCCGGTCGCGCCGAGCGTGGAACACGGTGACCGCTTCGGGCGATCGGGGGCTGTTGTCGGCGTGCAGGCTGATCAGCAGCGTACGGTTCGAGCCGGCCGTCGCGGCCAGCTCGCGGATCGTGCGGACACGGTTGCGGAGGCCGTGGTTTCCCCCGCGTGGCCACGACGACGCGGAGTTGCGCCGGTTGATCCGTGCGCTGTTGTACACCTCGTTCTGTTCGTTCACGAAGGTGGCCGTGGCGGGGTCGTTCGAGCGCAGGAGGTGGTTCGGGCTCAACAACGAGAGGTGGACGTCGGCGCCGTGCAGGCGGAGCAGCACGGCCACCCGCAACGAGATGTCGTAGACGTACTCGTCCTCCACGACGTGCACCGTGCGGCTGTCGTCGATCCGCGTGGGAACGATCGTGCCGGGGTCCCGTCCCCCGTGACCCGGATCGAGGATCACGGTCAGGCCCTCGAGCGAACGACTCGACCGGCCGAGCGTCTCGATCCGCGCGTCGAAGGAATCCCACAGTCGGCGCGCCTGCTGGTAGGTGGCGCGCGGACCGTGCGCCGAGCCCTCGCGGTGGTGACGGCTGCGCTGCGCGCCGGCCCGCGGCTCGGAGTACAGGTACGGTCCGTTGTCCGCCGCGATCACCGGCACGGCGCGACTCCGGGGCACGAGATCGTTCCAGGGGATCTCGGCCGGGGACAGCAGACCCAGCCCCGTGTCGTCGTCGCCGAGCAGAGGGCGCACGCGCAGACGCTGGCCCGGATGGATGACCGAGCTGCGCAGGGTGTTGGCGGAGCGCAGTTCGCGCAGACTCATCTGGTGGAGCTGGGCGATCTCGCCCAGCGTGTCGCCACGCCGCACGACATGGGTGGCCCAGCGCGGCGCCTGCGAGCCGGACTCTCGGATCTTCAGCTCCTGACCCGGGTGGATGCGGTCGCCACGGAGACCGTTCAGTGTCCTGAGCTCGGCCAGGCTCATGCCGTAGGCGCGCGCGATCTCCCAGAGGGCATCACCGCGCTCGACCACGTGCACGCTCGTCGCCACCGAACGCAGACGCAGCTTCTGGCCGGGATGGATCCGTTCGCCTACGACCCCGTTGAGGTCGCGGAGTATCGAGACGGACACACCGTAGCGGCGCGCGATACCGATCAGGGTGTCGCCACGACGGACCACGTGCACGGCTTCGTCCGCTCGCGAGGGCTGGAGGTTCAGTCGCTGACCGGGGTGGATCCGGCTTCCCGGCAGAGCGTTGATCCGGCGCAGGAAGGACACCGACACGCCGTGACGCTCGGCGATCCCGCTCAGTGTGTCGCCGCGGCGCACGACGTGGATCTCACCACCCCGTCGCGGAATCCGGAGTTCCTGTCCGGGGAGGATCCGACTGCCACGCAGGTCGTTCCAATGGCGGAGGTCGGACACCGACACCCTGTGACGCTGCGCGATCCAGCTCAGGTTCTCGCCCGACCTCACCCGGTGGACGACGACATCGGGGTCTTCCTGCGCCAGGAGTTCCGGCGCCGTCAGACAGAGCATGGCGATGCCGAGGAGGGCACGGACGAGGTGTCCGTGGACGTTGGGACCTGGCGACACGACGGCACGCGCGGGCATTCGAGTCCTCACGGGCTCGAGGGCGGCGGGGTGCGGGTCGGCTTCCAGGGGTGGGCGCGGGGACGCCCGGCGGCATTATGCGAAGGGTGGCGCCGGTTGTAAAGCAGCGGATCACGCTGTCGACGGGGCGGAGGCAGGCCTGGCCGACGCCGGGTGCGCAGCCCTACGATGGGGATGCCGTCCGGACGGGCGGTGATTCCCCGGACCAGGAGGCCGTTTTGAGCTCGCAGATCCGCACCGAGGCCTGGGAACTGCTCGAGAGCGCCGTCGTGGCACATCGGAGCGAGCCGGTGGGTTCGGTCGCCGCCCGGGACGACCAGCCGGAAACGATCAATTATCACCATGTGTTCACCAGGGATTTCGCCGTCTGTGCGCTTGCACATCTGCTCCGCGGCGAGTCGGACATCGTACGCAACTTCCTCGACCTGCTCGTCGATCTCCAGAACACCGAGAAGCAGATGGACTGCTTCGAGCCCGGCGAGGGCCTCATGCCGGCGAGCTTCGACGTCACGACCGAGGACGGGCTCGAGGTGATCCGGCCCGACTTCGGGCAGAGCGCGATCGGGCGGGTCGCGCCGGTCGACTCGGGTTTCTGGTGGCTGCTGGTGGCCAACGCCTACGTGCGGTCGACGGGTGACCGCTCGTTGATCGAGACCGACGGATTCCAACGGGCGATCCGCTACGTCCTCGATCTGGCCCTGACGCAGCGCTACGAGATGTCGCCCACCCTTCTCGTGCCCGACGGCTCGTTCATGATCGACCGCCGCATGGGTGTGTACGGTCACCCCGTCGACGTGCAGAGCCTCTTCCACGCCGCCGTACGCGCCGCCGGTGAACTCCTCGTTCCCGATCAGCAGGGCTCGACCTACCGTGACGCCGCCGACGCCCGGGCCCGCCACCTGGCCTACCACCTGCGGACCTACTACTGGCTGGACCTGCGCCGGATCAACGAGATCCACCGCTACGGCCTCGACGAATTCGGGGCGACCGCGGTGAACAAGTTCAACATCCACCCCGATACCATTCCCGACTGGCTGTTCGACTGGATTCCCCGCGAGGGCGGATATTTCGCCGGCAACCTCGGACCGGGCCGGATCGACTTCCGGGTCTTCGGTCAGGGCAACCTGTTGGCGGTGGTCACCGGGCTGGCCACCGAAGAGCAGGGTCAGGCCATTCTCGACCTCTGGGAGGCCCGCTGGGACGACCTGGTGGGCGAGATGCCGCTGAAGATCTGCTTCCCGGCGGTGGAAGGTCGCGACTGGCGGATCCTCACCGGCTCCGATCCGAAGAACACCCCGTGGTCGTACCACAACGCCGGGAGCTGGCCGGTGCTCATCTGGCTGCTGGCCGCCGCAGCCCTGCGCGGTGGACGCCGGGCCCTGGCCGAGCGGGCCGTCGAGCTCGCCGAGCAGCGGCTGGCGTCCGACCGTTGGCCCGAGTACTACGACGGCCGCCGCGGCCGTTTCGTGGGGCGCCGTGCCCGCCACCTCCAGACGTGGTCGGCGGGGGGGTACCTGGTCGCTCGTCAGTTGCTCGACGCCCCCGACGGACTCGACCTCCTGGACTTCGACCGCGAGGTGGGCGAGAGCTCGTGCGAGCCGGACGAGGGTTGAGGGAGCGACCCCCGTCGCACGAGCGCGGTCGAGCGACATCCGGGTTTTCCCCCCGAGCTCTCATGGACGGCCCCATCGTCGGCCTCCGGTGTACGGGTCTACCGTGATCGACGAACAGGATTCGTTCCGATCGATCACGGTGAGGCCCGTGTCATGAGCAAGAACGTATTCGTCGTCGGGCTCGACGATTTCAATCGCAGTAAGCTCGAGGCGGTCCGCGACCGTGAGTCCTTCGAGTACCACGAGCTGCTGCCGCTGAACGCCGTACAGGGCGTGGACCGGTTTCCGGTCGGCGACTGGTTGGCCGACGCCAGGGCCAGACTGGACGGCTTCCCGCGTAGCATCGACGCGATCATCGGCTTCTGGGACTTCCCGGTGAGTCTCATGGTGCCGATTCTGGAAACCGAGTACGACACGCCCGGATGCCCCCTGGAGGCCGTGGTCCGCTGCGAGCACAAGTACTGGAGCCGCCTGAACCAGCAAGAGGTCGCGCCCGACGCGGTCCCGAGCTTCCAGGCTCTCGATCCCTTCGACGACGACGTCGTCGACCGCGTGGAGCTCGCGTACCCGTTCTGGATCAAGCCGGTCAAGGCCTTCGCTTCGCAGCTCGGCTTCCGTGTGGACGACCAGGAAGACCTGAGACGAGCCATCGAGAAGATCCGCCGCGGCATCGGGCGATTCGCCGAACCCTTCGACGAGATCCTGGGTCACGTAGACCTTCCCGACGAGGTCGCCCACGTCACCGCGTCCTGGTGCGTCGCCGAGGAGATCCTGACCGGGACCCAACACACCATCGAGGGCTATGTCCACGACGGAGAGGTCCATGTCCACGGTGTGATCGACTCCTTGAACTATCCGGACTCGCATTCGTTCTTCCGGTACCAGTATCCCTCGCGGCTTCCACGCAGTGTGCAGGAGCGGGCCGGAAAGCTCGTCCGCACCGTTCTCCACCGTGTCGGCTTCGAGGAGTCGCCGTTCAACATCGAGATCTTCCACGACGAGGACAGCGACCGAATGTCGTTGCTCGAGATGAACACCAGGATCTCCCAGTCGCACAGTGACCTCTTCGAGAAGGTCGACGGATTCTCGAACCACGACGTCCTGGTCCATCTGGCCACGGGCGAGGCCCCGGAACCGATGGCCCGTGAGGGTGAGTTCGCCTGTGCATCCAAGTGCCAGTTGCGCGCCTTCGCGGGCGACACGATCACACGGGTTCCCGACGAAGACGACATTGCGCGTGTCCGGGAAGAGCTGCCGGGCACGATCGTCGTCGTTCAGTGTCATGAAGGCCAGCGGCTGGAGGACCTTCGGGATCAGGACTCCTACAGCTACCGACTGGCGGTCGTGTACCTCGGTGCCGACAGCGAGGACGAGCTGCTCCGTCGCTGGGACCGATGTCGCGAACTGCTCGACTTCGAGGTCGACGACCAACGGGTGTGATGGACGTGTCTGCGAGACGGAGGATCGATACCGAACTGCCGCACGCGGTGCGGTGTGAGGAGACCGTCTGGATCACGATGTCCGACGGCATCCGGTTGGCGGCCCGCCTGTGGATTCCGGTGGGTGCGGAGGAGGATCCGGTTCCTGCGATCCTCGAGTACATTCCGTACCGAAGACGCGACCGCACCCGTGTACGCGACAGCATGAACCACGCCTGGACGGCGGGGCACGGCTACGCGTGCCTGCGGGTCGACATGCGGGGGAGCGGTGACTCGGAAGGCTTGCTCACCGACGAATACCTGCAGCAGGAGCTCGACGACGGCGTCGAGGTGATCCGATGGATCGCCGATCAACCCTGGTGCGACGGCACGGTCGGCATGGTCGGGATCTCCTGGGGAGGATTCAACGGTCTGCAGATCGCGGCCCTGCAGCCCCCCGAGTTGAAGGCCGTGATCAGCGTGTGTTCGACCGACGACCGTTACGCGGACGATGTCCACTACATGGGGGGATGCCTCCTCGGCGACAACCTCTCGTGGGCGTCGATCATGTTCCATCGCAACTCCATGCCGCCCGATCCGGCGGTCGTGGGGGAAGACTGGCGCGACCTGTGGTACCGGCGCCTCGACGGCTCGGGACTCTGGCTCGAGACCTGGTTGCGGCACCAGAGACGTGATCACTACTGGAAGCACGGCTCCGTGTGCGAGGACCCGGCGCGGATCCGATGTCCGGTGCTCGCCGTGAGTGGGTGGGCCGACGGCTACTCGAATGCGGTGTTCCGTCTGGTGGAGAGCCTCGATGCCCCGGCCCACGGCCTGATCGGCCCGTGGAGTCATCGATATCCTCACGACGGCGTGCCCGGTCCGGCGATCGGATTCCTGCAGGAATCCCTGCGGTGGTGGGACCACTGGCTCAAGGGCGAGGATCGAGGTCTCGACGACGAACCACGTCTCCGAGCCTGGATGCAGGACAGCGTCTCGCCGAGTGCGCACTACGAGGAGCGCCCGGGGCGTTGGGTGGCCGAGCCGGGATGGCCTTCACCGCGCATCGAAGAGCGGACCTGGAAGCTCTCTCCACTCCGCCTCGAATCGGCCGACGCAGACGTCCCCGAGACGCAGTTCTACGTCTGTTCGCCGCTCCGTCTCGGTCTGTACGCGGGCAAGTGGTGCAGTTATGCCGGCCCCCCGGACCTTCCCGGCGACCAGCGGGAGGAGGACGGCGGCGCCCTGGTCTTCGACAGCGAACCGCTCGACGAGGCCGTCGAGATCCTGGGTGCGCCCACGGTCGAACTCGAGCTGAGTGCCGATCGCCCGGTGGCCATGGTGGCCGTACGTCTGTCGGACGTACGGTCCGACCACCGCGCCAATCGTGTCACCTATGGCCTGCTCAATCTGACCCATCGCGATGGTCACGAGCACCCCGAGCCGCTGGAGCCGGGGCGGCGCTACCGCGTCCGGGTCGACATGAACCACGTCGCCCACACGTTTCCCGTCGGACACCGGCTGCGCCTTGCGGTGTCGACCTCGTACTGGCCGCTCGCGTGGACACCTCCGGCCGTCGCCGAACTCACCGTGACGGGTGGCCGGAGCACCATGACACTTCCGGTCCGCCCCCCTCGCACCGAGGACGCCGAGCTCCGTGCCTTCGAGCCACCGGCGACGGCGCCGGGCACACCGACACGGCGCATCCATCCCCGGCAGCACGGCTGGACGGTGCACCGTGACCTGGCGACCGATCGCGCGACGCTCGAAGTGCTCAAGGACGAGGGCCTGGTACGCCTCGAGGACATCGAGCTGGATTTCGAGGAGAGCTCGCGCGAGTGGTACACGGTCGAGGACGACCGGGCCGACACGGCGCGGGGGGAGGCCGATTGGCGGTACCGTTTGCGGCGCGACGGCTGGGAGGTCAGGGCCCGCACCCGGACGGTGCTCACCTCCGACGCCGAGTTCTTCCATCTGCACGCCCAGCTCGATGCCTGGGAGGGCGAACGTCGGGTCTACTCCCGGAACTGGACCCGCCGGATTCCGCGGGACCTCGTGTGAGGCCGGCCGGCTCGGAGACACCGGGGCACGCGCCCGGCCCGCCTCCGGACGAAGTCTTCCGTCGGGAGGCGGGCGAGGGGCGCTCCTGACTACTTCAGGAGGACGGTGCGGAGGGTCTCGTTCCGATCCGGGGTGACCATACGCACGAGGTAGACGCCACTGGCGACGGTCCGACCGGCGTCGTCGGTCCCGTTCCACCGCACTTCCACCGGTCCGGCGGGGCGGGTCCCGAGACCGAAGTCACGCACGAGGCGTCCGGACACGTCGTACACCCGCAGCTCGACGGCCGATGCACGGTCGAGGGAGAAGCGGAAGGTCGTCTGCGGATTGAAGGGGTTCGGGGCCGCGCTCAGCGGGCGACGGGTCGTGGCGGCCACGTCGCCGGGGTTCGCGTCGCCGGAGAGACGGCCCGCCGGGAGATCCACGGTTTCCGAGGCCACGCCCACGACCTGTGCGATGCCGTCGGTGGCCACTTCCGGTAGGCGGCCTCCGGCGGAGCCGGCCTGCAGGCGGAGCTGCGCGGGGAAGGTGTCGAGCGGACGCACTCGGATCGTTGCCAGGCGCAGGGCGTCGGCACCCTTCGGGGCCCGCAGCAGACGAGGCAGACCGACGGTCAGGTTCCCGTCGCGCCCGATGTCGATCGCGCCGTCGGGGAGCCGGACCTCGACGAGGTCGAGGTTGTCCGAGGTCAAGAGCCGGGCGTCGAAGCCACGGACCCCCCTCCGGGCCACCGGTCCACGGAGTTCGAGGTACGCGGTGATCTCGCCGTTCGCGTCCGCGACGACCTCGCCGCTCCGGGAGGGGACGACGACGGCCAGTTCGCCGGCCATCGGAGCGTTGCGCGCGACGGCCGGAGCCGGGCAACTGGTGGCATAACCCTCGGCCAGGCGCCCCACGTCGGACAGGTTGACGACACCGTCCCAGACGAAGTCGCTACGGAAGTCGTAGTCGCCGTCGAAGTCCGCGGCGAACTCGCCCAGGTCGACGAGGTCGACGGTACCGTCGCCGTTGATGTCGGCGCTGTTCACGCGGACCTCCAGGCCGGAGCCGGCGGCGATGTAGGCGACGGTCGACAGGTCGGGGTCGTCGAGGTCGAGTCGCAGGAGCTCTCCGGGCAGGCTGGAGCCCCGGCCGAAGAGTGCTCCGGAGATGGTGGTGTTCCCGTCGGCGTCGGTGTCGGCGTCGGCGATCAGACGGTTGCCGTCACACTGCGACCATCCGCCCTGGGTCGAGCGCACGCCGATCTTCTCGGCCGGGTAGCCGACCAGGGGCTCACCGCGCTCGTTCGTCAACCGGACCTCGATGGTCGCGTCGATCGTCGTCGCGGCTTCCCCGGGCACCCCACTCCAGACTTCGGCTTCGCTCAGTGGGCGTCCGGATCCGTCGGGGACCGAGAACAGAGCCACGGTCGACGGGGCCGACCAGCGGACCACGGCGTTCACCCGACGCTCGATGCCGACGTTCATCTCCACGGGAACCACCACGCTCGGTGTGGCGGGATCGTTGCTCGAGACGATCAGCTCGCAGTCGTAGGTTCCGCTGGCGAGCCCGGCGGCGTCCAGGGTGACCGTGACCGTGGAAGTCGTTCCGGCCGCCGTCACGCCCGTCGTCGGGTCGGCGGCCAGCCAGCCGCAGGGAGCGCGCGAGGGATCGCGATCGACGATTTCCCACTCGAGATCGGCCGCGTCCACACCGGCGAGGTTCGCGATCCCGATCTCGGCCGAGGCACTTTCGTTCTCGGCCAGGTAGTAGGTCGGGTCGGGAGCCGTGACCTCGATCTGCGCCGGCACGATCGAACCCGCGGCCACCATCTCCGGCCGGTAGGTCGCCATGAGCTGATCGGCGCGGTCGGACTGACCGGGGGTGAAGCGCACCATGCACGCGTCGTCGCTGTAGTCCATGAAGTTGTCGATCGGATCCAGGCCGGGACTCGCACAGGTGTCGCGTCCGGTGGGGCAACCGAAGGCGGGGCTGGCCTCGGCGGGTGTGTCGGCGACCTCGTCGCCGTCCCCGCAGCCACCCTGGAAGGTGTGGTACAGACCCACGAAGTGACCGACCTCGTGCGTTCCGGTGTCCCCGAGATCGTAGGGCGCCGCGCTACCGCCGGGGAGCGACGAGTACAGGCAGACCACACCGTGCAGCGGACTGTCCTCCGGATAGGAGAACGGAAGGGTGGCGTACCCCAGGATTCCGCCTCCGATGTTGCACACGTAGAAGTTCAGCGTGGTCAAGGGATCGACGGCCAGCGCGTTCTTCATCTGGACCTCGGTCGAGGACCCGGGCTGGTGCGTGGACCACGCCGTGTTGTTCACGCGATTGATGCTGTCGAGTTCGAACTGGAAGTTCGTGGTCGAGAACCCACCGTTGAGCACCGCGAGCTGGTCCTGGATCTGCTGGTCGGTGACGTCCCACTCCCCGTTGTCGCCTCGCACCACGTGGAAGGCCACGGGAATGGTCACGATCGACTTGGCCGGAGAAGGGTCGCCGTTGACCTCCATCCAACGACGGACTTCTTCGCTCACCTGTCGCTGCTGGACGAAGTCGACGTCGGCCGTGGCGCAGCGCGGACCCTGCGTGTAGCCGCCCCCGGGCGTGCGATAGGTGACGTGATGGTCGACGTCGGCCCTCGCGGGCGCGGCGAAGACCAGGAACAGGGCGAGAACGGGCACGATGCGCCGCATGGGGACAGCTCCTCGGGGGTGATGTGGCGAGAGGGTGGCGAAGACGCCGGTGCAGTGCGGGCGAAAAGCCGGACGAAGGCACGGACGATCGACCCACGAGCGGACACGAGTTCTGCGACAGTACCAGCCGACGTGCGGGTCCGGCAAGGACGGCGCGGAGGTCTCAGTTCGCGTGCAGGGTCTGGATCGTGACGAGGAAGACGCCGGCCACGCCCAGGAGCAGTCCGGCGAGTCGTCGGCGCGTGGTGGGTTCGTGCAGGACGAGAACGGCCAACAGGAAGGTCCACAGCGTGGCCGTCTGGTTCAAGGCGGCCGCGATCGAGGCGGGCGCGTACTTCATCCCACCGATCCAGAAGAGCAGTGAGACGTAGGTGCCCATGATCGCGCCGGCGATCATCACGGGCCACACCGCGCGGTTGCGCAGCGCGGGCAGGGTGGCGCGCTGGTCCTTCGAGGCGAGCATGATCAGCGCGCCCACGGCCAGTCCACCGAGCAAACGCCACCAGGTCGCCCACACCACCGGGCTCTCCTCGAGCAGGGGCTTGACCATGACGATCGAAACCCCCTGCGTGGTGGTCCCGGCGAGGCCGAAGAGGATCCCGCTGGCCCGGTGGGGCACGCGGGCCCTGGCGCCACGATCGCGCACCCAGCCCACGGCCAGGACCGCGGTGACGATCAGGAGAGCTCCGAGCGACTGCAGGAGCGTGAGGCGTTCGTCGAGGAAGATCACGCTGAGCACGATGATCACGGGGCTGTAGCTCGTGTTCACGATCGCCTGCAGGCCGGCGCCGACCCGGTTCAGACACATGAAGAAGAAGGTGTCGGACAGCCCGATCCCGATCGCGCCACTGGCCACGAGCAACCACACGTCACCGGAACTCGCACCGATCGCGGGCGTGCTCCCCAGTACGAAGAGCGTGATCGTGAACAGGACCAGCGCCAGTGAGTTCTTGAACAGGTTGAGCGCGACCGGCGGGACCGATTGGCCGGAGACACGGAAGAGGATGATCGCGATCGACCAGCAGATCGGCGCGGCCAACGCGAAGAGCTGGCCCATGAGGGGGTTGGCGGCGGACTCGGGCACGGAGCTCCTCGGGTACTGGAAGACCCGAGGAGTCTAGGTGTTCCGGCCGGACGCGCAACGCCCGGCGGACGCCGTTCTACTGCATCTCGAGGGCCGGGCGCTCGCCGTCGCCGTCGCCGTCGACATGGAGGTGGACGATGACCGCGGCTGCTTCGGTCTGACGTGCCTCGTCCTCGGCGGCGCGCCGCTCGTGCCACGAATCGACGGTACCGTGGAGATGGACCACGCCGCCGTCGACCTCGACGTCGATCTGCCGAGCGTCGACACGGGTGCTCCACCACAGTTGATCCTCGACGGCCTCATGCAGCTTCTCGTCGTCGAAGGGCTCCTCGGGCGCGTTCCTCACCTGCAGGAGGTTGTCGACGTGGGCGATTCCCGGGATGCGGCCGACCACTCGCTCGGCGCGCGCGCGTTCCCGCATCGTGGTCACCCGTCCCATGAGATCGGCTCGCCCGTCGAGGACACGCACGCCGACGTCGTCGTCGTGCAACCAGGCGTCGTGTTCCACCGCGGTCTGCGCGGCCTGCCGCAGCGCATCGTCGTCGGGGACCTCGGGCGGGGTCACCTCGAGGAGATCGTGGATCGGTCCCGCTCCCGCGACGAGGCCGGCGTCCTCCACCGCCGCTTCTTCCTGCGCGATCGTGTCGACCTCGCCGCGGAGGGTCACGGCGCCGTTGTCGACCCGGATCTCGGGGAAGGGCGGTTGCAGGCGCGGGTCGAGCTCGTAGGCGTCCACGATCGCACTGCGGATCGCCTGGTCGCTGCGTTCGATCGGGGGCGTTCGCAGTTCGAGGTCCCGATCGACGTCGACCTCGAGGTCATCGGTCACCACGTCGTCGACTCCGAGGACCCAGGCGAGGGCCTTGGCCCGGCGGACCTCCTCGAGACTGCCGACGACACCCTCGAGACGGACCACCGCGGCCTCGACCTCGACCTCGACGAACCGCCGACTCAGTGCAGCATCGTCGTCCAGACGGGTCCGGACGTCCGCGGCGATGTCGGCGTCGCTGCGCTCCGCGTCGGTCTCGACCGCGATCGCGTTCACGACGGTCCGCACACCGTTCACGGTACGGGCCAGGTCCACGGCGTGGACCCGTTCGGCGTTCGAATCGACCGTCCCACGGAGCGTCACGACTCCTTCGTCGGCCTCGACCACGATCGTGCCGAAGTCGGCGACCGGGTCGTCGAGCAGCAGCCCGGCCACGTGCTGGGCGATCACGGTGTCGTCGACGTCGGGAGGGCGGACCTCGATACGGTCGACCAGGCCGCGCACGCCGCGGACGCTCTCGGCGAGCCGCAGGGCCGCGTGATGGGCGTCCGCGCTCGACACGGTGCCCCTGAGCTCGGCGATGCCGTCACGGACGTCGACGTCGATCTCGCCCGCCGGGATCTGGTCGTTCACGATGAACTCGGTGTACAGAGCCTGTCGGATGGCGCCGTCGTCACGGGTCGACCCCGGCGTCGCCGAAGGTGCAGCCGCGGGAGCGAGCAGGGCCGCGAGCGCGATCCCGAACGAAGTCAGCGTGATGATGCGATGACGGAACATGACGACGGCCTCCTCGCCCGTCTGGGGTTCGGAGCCAAGGTGCCGTAGGCGACCCCCACCCCGCATGGGGAGGAGCCCGGCGGCGCGCCTCGGGGATCGCCGCCGGGCTGCGTGTCGATCGTCTCGTTCAGCCGTGGAGGACGGCGGCCAGCGGACGACGGCCCGGCATGTCCGCGGTCACCGTGTAGACCACGTCGGCGCCGCGGGCCCGGCCCAGCACCGCGGCCCGGTCGACGAGGTCCTCGTCGCCGGGGTACTGGCGCTCGTGCACCTCGACGACCTGCGTCTCGGGATCCATCCGTCCCCAGCGCTCGTCGTCGATCGCGACCATGAGCGTCCGCACCCTTCCCTCCGACACGGCGGCGAGGACTTCCTCCAGCTGGTCGGCGGTCAGGCCCGTACCCGCCAGGCGTGCATGCTCGGAGCGTGCGCGCTCGAAGGGTCCGTCGAGCGTGGCTTCGACGATCGGCCACGAGCGGTCGTGCAGCTCGACGGGGTTGTGGTCGTCGGGGCTGCCCGTGACCGTTCGCTCGACGATACGTTCGGCGAGACGACTGTTCCTCCGATAGACCGAGGTCACCGCATCGGTCCCCGCCAGCACGACGGGACCCGACTGCGAGGCGATCCTGTCCGAGACCGCGGCATCGACCTTCTGGAGGAACGACAGCAATTCCTCGGCACGGTCGTCGTCGCCCTTGCCGTGTCCGTGGAAGGTGAGTTGCCCGGGTCCTCCCTGCCGGTGGACGATGTGTCCCTGCAGGGACTCGTGTTCGACCTCGCGACCCAGGGCTTCCTCGAGACTCGACGGGATCTCGCCCTGTGGAAGGACCTCGACGGTGTCCCGGGTGCAGCCGAGGAGACGGACGTCGTTGCGACTCAGGGTGAGGACGAAGTACTCGGCGTTCCCCGTCAGACGGGGCAGCAAGGGTTTCACGTGGTAGCGCTCGTTCACCACACAGCGTTCGGTGAGTTCGTCGGGGACCTGGATCATCTCCATGCCGTCGGGGTCGAGGAAGACCGCCAGGCCACCGTTCTGACGGTTCCAGAAGTCCTGGTCGCCCACGAGATCGCGGGCCGGCCGGAGCATGGCTTCGAACGCACGGGGCAGACCGTCGTCCTCGCAGGCACGGATCTGCCGCTCGGCTTCGTCGACCAGGTTGCCGAAACGGATCGGGTCCTGTCGGACCTGATTGCCCGTACGGTGCGTCGGCATGAACAGCGAGACGCGCCAGCGACGGGGGGGCGCGTCGCGCAGTGCACGGATGAGATCTCGGCGAGTGTCGGGAGTCGGCATGTCGCGCCTCCGGGGTTCGTGTGCATCGACCGATGCTAGGGCCCGGACGACGTGGAACCACGGGGGGAAGACCCCCAGATCGACCCCGGTGAACTCCGGTCGCTGCGACGGGCGATCAGTCGGATCCGGCATCCAGTTCGCGATGGAGCCAGGCGCGGGCCTTGACCCAGTCGCGGCGAACCGTGCGGTCGGTCACGCCGAGCGCGGCGGCGGTCTCCGACTCGTTCATGCCGGCGAAGAACCGGCACTCGACCACGCGGGTCAGACGGGGGTCGAGGTCCGACAGCTTCTGCAGGGCGTCGTCGATCTCGACCACGAGGTCCGCCTGCGAATCGACGCCCAGATCCCCGGTGGCGAGCACCACGCGTTCCCGATCGCCCCCGCGCTTGCCCGATCCACGGCGTCGGGCGTGATCGACGAGAACCTGACGCATGGCCGTGGCGGCGACGGCGTAGAAGTGCACGCGGTCGTTCCATCCCGATTCCCGGCCGCGGGCCAGGCGGAGGAAGGCCTCGTGGACCAGCGCCGTCGTCTGCAGGGTGTGGCCGGTCGCCTGTCCGCGCAGGTGCCGCCGGGCGATGTGGCGGAGTTCGTCGTAGACGACCGGCATCAGGGCGTCGAGGGCGTCGGGATCTCCGCCCTGCAGGCGGTGCAGGAGGGACGTGACGTCGGGGGGCGGGGTTCGGCCGGTCATCGTTCGCCGTGTGTCGGGTCGAGGGAGCGGGCTGCCTCGACTCTCCCGGTCGCGCGGTAGTGATCACGGAGCACGGTGCGGACCCGGCCGGTGAACGCGAAGTCCTCGCCGCGCGCGGCACGCAGAATGTCGTAGCCCTCGGTCAACAGGGACTCGGCCGTGGCTTCACCCAGACGCAACAGGCACTCGCCCAGCAGTGCGGCCGAGGCTCCGGTCTCCCAGTGGTCGGCGGCGAGGGTCGCGCGGCGAGCGACCAGCGAGCGTTCGAGGAGGGGGCGGGCCTCCCGTGGTCGGTCGAGTTCCAGGAGCACGCGCCCGCGGTTCGCCAGGGCGCTCGCCAGCTCGGCGCTGTTCTCCCCGACGGTCGCGCCGGCGGTGCGAACGGCCGCGGCCGATTCGTCGTCGGCGCGTTCGAGGTCTCCGAGCGGGAGCAGCACGTTCACCAGTTCGTTCCGGGCCATGGCGACCTCGATGTGGTCGTCGCCGAAGACGCGGCGCCGGATGTCCAGGACCGCGGTCAGGCACGAATCGGCCCCGGCGTGGTCACCGCGAGCCGTGAGCACCGATGCCAGATTGTGCAGATTCGTGGCGACGGTTCGGTGGCCGTCCCCGTGGATCCGCCGGTTCAACGCGAGGACCTCGCGGTAGATCGGTTCCGCCACGTCGAGACGACCCTGGACCCGGAACAGTGTGGCCAGGTTGTTCAGGTTCATGGCCACGTCGGGGTGTTCCTCGCCCAGGATCCGGCGGCGGATCCGCAGGGCTTCGCGGAAGCATTCCTCCGACTCCTCGTAGTCTCCCCGTTGGCCCAGGAGCACGCCCAGGTTGTCGAGCGAGACCGCGTATTCCGGACTCATCCGTCCGGGGTCCGTCTCACGGATCGCCAACACCTGCCGGTAGATCGGTTCGGCCCGGTCGAAGTCGCCGTTCCACTTGATGGCCAGGCCCAGGTTCCCGAGTGCGGTCGCGGTCGCGGCGGCGGTGGGTCCCGAAGCCACGGTGTGCAGTTCGTAGGCCTCGCGCAGGTGACGCTCGGCCTCGTCGTAGTCGCCACGGTACGCCAGCGTGAGGCCCAGCTCGTTGAGCGAGCGGGCCAGCCCCACGGCATCGTCGGGATGGCGTCGCCGGATCGCCATGGCTTCGGTCTGCGCCTCGATCGCGCCGTCGAGGTCGTCGAGGGTCTGACGCACCGTCCCGAGCTGATCGAGGCTCTCGGCCAGGGGAATCGAGTGCCGACCCAGCGCCTGGCGGCGGAGTTCCGCTGCCTGCTCCAGGTGGTCCCGGGCCGAGGGATAGGCCCCGAGCTTCGTGTACAGTTGCCCGACCACGTGGTGCATCTCGCCCGCGACGGCAGGCTGGTCGATGAGCTCGGTCTCGATCCGTTCGGCACCGCGATCGAGGAGTTCCCGCGCGCTGATCTCTTCGCCCTGCGATTGCACCGGATCGTTGCTCTCGAACATGGACTGGACGAAGGCGGTCACCTCTTCGGCCTTGCGCTGTTCGGCGCGGGCGCGGTCACGTTCCTGCGCCAGACGCCAGGTGTGGAATCCGTTCAGGGAAGCGATCATCACGATCAGGAGGGCGGCCGCGGTCACGGCGCGACGGTGACGGCCGATGGCCTTCGCGGTCCGGTAGCGCCACGTGGCCGCGCGGGCCGACACGGGAAGCCCGGCGCGGTGGCGCTGCACGTCGTCGACGAGTCGCGAGACCGACCCGTAGCGCTCCGACGGTTCCCGGGCCAGGGCCCGGCCGACGATGTTGTCCAGGTCTCCGCGCAGGCGGCGCCGTGTGTCCCCGCCGACGCGCCGGCTGGGCGCGACGATCTCGGCGCCGAGGACACGGGCGGTGATCTCGTGCGTCGGACCGTCCAGGTCGAAGGGGTGCTCGTCGGTGAGCAGCTCGTAGAGGAGGACCCCCAGGGCCCACACGTCGGTGGCGGTGGTGATCGCACCGCCGGTCAGCTGCTCGGGAGCTGCACACGACGGCGTCGCCGGACCCAGGCGGGTGTGGGTGAGGCGGCCGTCGGGCGAGGTCTCGTCGACGAGGCTCGCCACGCCGAAGTCCAGCAGCCGTACCCGACCGTCGTGGTCGACGAGGATGTTCGAGGGCTTGAGGTCGCGGTGGACGACCAGATTGCGGTGGGCGGTGTCGACCGCCTCGGCCACGTCCACGAACAGATCGAGGCGCCGGTCGAGACCGGCGCCGCTGGTCCGGCAGTGGTCGTCGATGGGCTCGCCCTCGACGTACTCCATCGCGAGGTAGGGCAGGCCGTCCTCGGTCAGACCGCCGTCGATCAGTCGCGCGATGGCGGGAGACTCGAGGCGGGCGAGGATCTGGCGTTCGCGTCCGAAGCGATCGACGAGCTGGGGCGTGGCCAGTTCCCAGCGCAGGACCTTGAGCGCCGCGCGCTGTTCGAACCCACCCTCGACCCGCTCGGCCAGGAAGACGCGGCCCATACCGCCGGCCCCGACGTCGTCGACCAGACGCCACGGACCGACGCGCCGGCCGAGGGCGGCGCCGGTGTCGGGAGGTCCTGTGGCCTCGACGGCGATCGCGCCCGCGACCTCCTCGAGCGGGCGATCCAGCACACCCGGGCGGTCGGCCGCCTCGAGCAGCGCCTCGACCTCGGCGCGGAGCCCGGCGTCGCCCGCGCAGGCGCGGTCGAGGAAGGGCGCGCGCGCGTCGGGGGGCAGTTCGTGGGCCTCGTCGAAGATCGCTTCGACCCGTGCCCAGTCGTTCGGCATCGAGGGTTCGCTCATGGGTCGAGTATATCGCAATCGCTCCGGAGATCCCACGGGACGTCCGTGTCACGAACCGGTGGGTGGGTGTAGGATAGCCGGTGCACTCCAAGGAATCGCCCTTCGATCCCGGAAAGGCCTCCCATGCGTGAACCCATCGATCTGACCGTCACCCACGGAACCTGGGAGGGCTCCGAGATCCTCCACCCCGGCCCGGGCGTGCCCGAGCGTATCGAGGCCGAAGGGCGCTCGGTGTGTACACCGGTTCTCGGCGGGAACGGAACGGCCTCGGAGTACGTGCACCGACGCGCGGGAGAGATCGCGCTCGAGGGCCACATCGTGGTCATCCCCTCGTCCCGCGACGAGGAGGACGTGTCCATGCACTGGATGTCGGCCGTGTCGAAGACCGTGGTGTTCCGGGGACGGTTCCGCGACGGCGTGCTCGACGTCCGCGCCGACGTCGACGGCCGCTTCCAGCGGATCGAGCAGGACTATTCCGAGCCGGACGTGATGAAGACCCGGACCTTCGTCGGGACCGACCCCAAGGACCTTCCCCTCGCCTTCGAGGCCACCTATCGTCGCCAGCCGGACCCGCGGATCGGCGCCTTCGTCTGGCACGACCTCACCGTGGACGACGCACCGGCCCTGCGCGACTTCTACGCCGCGGTGGTGGGGTGGAAGTCCGAGCCCGTGAGCATGGGCGACTACGACGACTTCGGCCTCGTCGCGGCGAGCGGTGAGCAGGTGGCCGGCGTGTGCCACGCGCGTGGCGAGAACGCGGAGGTGCCGCCCGTGTGGATGTCCTACGTGCGGGTGGCCGACCTCGAAGCCAGCCTGCGGCGAGCCGCCGAACTCGGGGGGCGCGTGGTCGTCACCACGCGGACGCATGGCAGGGATCGCTACGCCGTCGTCGCCGACCCGGTCGGGGCGGTCCTCACGTTGTACCAGCAGGACTGAGTCTCGGCTCCCCGGCGTGGTGGGCCGTCCCCGGGATCCGCCCGCCGTGGTTCGACCTTCAGTCGCGATCGAGCGAGCGCAGCAGCCGGTCGAGGGCGTTGGCGAAGTCCTGTTTCGCCCGGGCGTCCAACGGCGGCGGTCCTCCCGTGGCGAGGCCGTCCTCGCGCAGTTCCTTCATCAGGTTCCGGACGGCCAGACGCTCGCCGATGCTCGCTTCGTCGTAGATCTCGCCGCGGGGGTCGAGCGCGATCCCGCCCCTCTTCACGACCGCGTCGGCCAGCGGGATGTCGGCGGTCACCACGAGATCCCCGGAGCGCATGGACCGGACGATGTGCCCGTCGGCGACGTCGGCCCCCGGGTTCACCTGTTGCAGGCGCACGTAGCGCGACGACGGCACCCGCAGGCGCTTGTTGGCCACCAGCACCAACGGGTGGTGCGTCCGCTCGGCGGCCCGGAACAGGATGTCGCGGATCGCTCCGGGCAGGGCGTCGGCGTCGGCCCAGATCGTGAACTCACTCGCGGCCACGGAGCTTCGCCAACAGCCGGAGCATCTCGAGGTACAACCAGATCAACGTGACCATGAGCCCGAAGGCGCCGTACCACTCCAGGAACTTCGGGGCACCGCGCTCGGCCCCGGTCTCGATGAAGTCGAAGTCGAGCACGAGATTCAGCGCGGCGATCACCACGACGAACAGGCTGAAGCCGATCCCGATGATCCCGCTCTCGTGGATGAAGGGGATCGAGGTGCCGAAGAAGCCGAGCACGAAGGACACCATGTAGATCACGAAGATGCCGCCCGTGGCGGCGGCGACGCCGAGCTTGAAGTTCTCGGTGGCCCGGATCAAGCCCGAACGGTAGGCGAGCAGCAGGCAGAGTGCGGTTCCGAACGTGAGCCCGACGGCCTGGATCACGATGCCGGGGAACTGTGCTTCGAAGATCGCCGAGATCCCACCCAGTGCCAGCCCCTGGAAGAGAGCGTAGGCCGGCGCGGTGTACATGGCCCAGTGCTTCTTGAACACCGTGGCCAGTGCGGTCACCAGTCCGCCGATGATCCCGCCGATCATCCAGGGCTGCACCTGCGGCAGGGTGCGCGCGATCGATTCCTGGGAGGAGGCGTCGAACTTCGACCACGTGAAGTTCGCCGTGAGCAGCACCAGTGCCAGCAGGAGGAAGGACTTGTTGACCGTTCCGGAGATCGTCATCCGTTCGTCGGCCGCGGACGCGGGCACGTCGAAGGTGCGATCGCCGAGGACGGGATTGCCGGAACGGAGAGCGGTGCTGGCCACGGTCGGGACCTCCTGGACTCGATTCGGGGGAAGAGATCCGAAGATAGTGCAAGTACGGCGGGGCTGCCGTTGCCCTTGCCGCCGTCCGCCTTCCGGTGCAGCTTGGCCCCACCCCCCGGAGGAGACCTCGGAGTCGTGAGCGACGAACTCGATCGCCTGCGGGCGGAGATCGATCGTGTCGACGGTGGCCTGATCGAGATCCTGGCCGACAGGGCCAGGCTGACCGAACGGGTCGGCGAGACCAAGCGAGAACTCGGCCTGCCCCTCTATGTCCCCGAGCGCGAGGCCGCTCTCTTCGGCGAGCGTCGCCGACGTGCCCGTGAACGGGGGTTGGATCCCGATCTGGTGGAGGACCTCCTCCGGCGCATGATCCGGGATTCGTACTCCGCGCAGGAGAACCGATTCCCGGCCACCGGTGACCCGGAGCGGCCGGTGGTGGTGGTGGGGGGTGCCGGTGCCCTGGGCCGCTGCCTCGGGGGTCTCTTCCGCCGTTCCGGCTACACCGTCCGTGACCTCGAGAAGGGAGACTGGTCCCGGGCGTCGGAAGTCTGTGACGGTGCGCAGCTCGTCCTGGTGAGTGTCCCCATCGATCGGACGGTCGGAGTCGTCGGCGATCTCCCGCCGCTGCCGGGCGACTGCGTGCTGGCCGACGTGACGAGCGTCAAGAGCGAGCCCCTGCGCGCGATGCTGGACGCGCATGCCGGACCGGTGGTCGGCCTCCACCCCATGTTCGGTCCCGACGTGCGGAGTCTCGCGAAGCAGGTGGTGGTGGTCTGCGAGGGCCGGTCTTCCGATCGGTGCCGCTGGTTGCTCGACCAGTTCGTGCTCTGGGGGGCGGCCCTGCGCGAGGAGACGCCGGCGGGTCACGACCGGGCGATGGCCACGGTGCAGGCCATGCGGCACTTCACGACGCTCGTCTACGGGGCCTTCCTCGAGGAGATCGACGCCGACCTCGACGAACTCCTGCGGCTGAGCTCACCCATCTACCGCCTGGAACTCGGAATGGTCGGGCGACTCTTCGCCCAGAACCCCGAGTTGTACACCGACATCATGCTCTCGTCGGCCGAGCTCCCCGAGCTGGCCGCGACCTACCGGCAGGTCTTCGACGAGGTGAGCGCCGATCTCGAGGACGAGCGTCGGGAGAGGGTGATCGAACGCTTCGAGGGGGTGCAGCGTCATTTCGGGGAGCGGGCCGAGCGCCTCTTCCACGAGTGCGGTGACCTGCTGCGCAAGGCCCACGACGCGAGGGATCCCTCCACCGGATGAACGAAGGGCCCGGTGCGGACGCACCGGGCCCCGATCTCGCTCGGAACCGGGGGGTCGATCAGTGTTCGATCGGCTGCCTGGTGACGCCCCGGGCGAGGTCTCGGTTCATCAGGGCGATGAAGTCCACGCTGATGCCCTTCGGGCAGGCGGCTTCGCACTCGCCGTGGTTCGTGCAGTGGCCGAAACCTTCGTCGTCCATCTGCGTGACCATTTCCTGGCCGCGCTGAAGACGTTCGGGTTGGCCCTGGGGCAGCATCCCCAGGTGTGCGACCTTGGCCGCGGTGAACAGGCTGGCCGACGCGTTGGGGCAGGCCGCCACGCAGGCTCCACAGCCGATGCAGGTGGCGGCGTCGAAGGCGCGGTCGGCCACCGGCTTCTGGATCGGGATCGCGTTGGCGTCGACGACGCCACCGGTGTTCACCGACACGTAGCCCCCGGCCTCGATGATGCGATCGAAGGACGAGCGGTCGACCATGAGGTCCCGGACCACGGGGAACGCCGATGCCCGCCACGGCTCGATCCAGAGTTCGTCGCCGTCGGAGAACGAGCGCATGTGGAGTTGGCACGTGGTCGTCATCTTCTTCGGCCCGTGCGGCGATCCGTTGATCACCATGCCACAGGTTCCGCAGATTCCCTCGCGGCAGTCGTGGTCGAAGGTGACCGGTTCCTCGCCCCGCTCCTGCAGGTCCTCGTTGAGGACGTCGAGCATCTCGAGGAAGGACATGTCGGGCGAGACGTCGTCGAGCTGGTAGTCGTGGAACTTCCCGGGTGCTCCGGGGCCGTCCTGACGCCAGATGTGCAACTTCAGCTTCATCACTTGTAGCTCCGGGTTGCGAGTTCGACGTTCTCGAATTCCAGCCATTCCTTGTGCAGCGTTGGCGTCTCGCTCACGCCCTGGAACTCCCAGGCGGAGACGTAGGCGTAGTCGTCGTCGTTGCGCTTGGCCTCGCCGTCGTCGGTCTGGTGCTCCTCGCGGAAGTGACCGCCGCAGCTCTCCTCGCGGTCCAGGGCGTCCAGGCACATGAGCTCGCCGAACTCCATGAAGTCGGCCACGCGGCCGGCTTTCTCCAGCGACTGGTTCACCGTCTCGCCCTTGCCCAGGACCTTGACGTCGCGCCAGAACTCCTCGCGGAGCTCGGGGATGCGTTGCAGGGCCCACTCCAGGCCCTCCTTGTTGCGGGCCATGCCGCACTTGTCCCACATGATCTGGCCCAGCTCCTTGTGGAAGCTGTCGACCGTCCGCGAACCGTTCACGTCGAGCAGCTGCTGGTTCCGTTCGGCGACCTGACGCTCGGTCTCTGCGAATTCCGGCGCGTCGGTGTCGACGGGCTCGCGCGGTACCCCGGCCAGGTAGTCGCCGATCGTGTAGGGGATCACGAAGTAACCGTCGGCCAGGCCCTGCATGAGAGCACTCGCGCCGAGACGGTTGGCGCCGTGGTCGCTGAAGTTCGCTTCACCCAGGGCGTACAGGCCGGGGATCGTGGTCATGAGGTTGTAGTCCACCCACAGGCCGCCCATGGTGTAGTGCACGGCCGGGTAGATGCGCATCGGGACCTCGTAGGGGTTCTCGTCGGTGATGCGCTGGTACATGTCGAAGAGGTTTCCGTAGCGCTCTTCGATCGCCTTGCGGCCCAGGCGATCGATGGAGTCGCGGAAATCGAGGTAGACGCCGTAGCCCGTCGCCCCGACCCCCCGGCCCTCGTCGCAGACCTCCTTGGCGCTGCGCGAGGCGATGTCACGCGGACTGAGGTTTCCGAAGCTGGGATACTTGCGCTCGAGGTAGTAGTCGCGCTCGTCCTCGGGGATCTCGTTCGGGTGGCGTGTGTCGCCGACCTTCTTCGGCACCCAGACACGGCCGTCGTTGCGCAGGGACTCGCTCATGAGGGTGAGCTTGCTCTGGTACTCGCCACTGACCGGGATGCAGGTCGGATGGATCTGCGTGAAACAGGGGTTCGCGAAGGCCGCCCCCTTCTTGTAGGCGCGATAGGCCGCCGTGACGTTGCAGTTCATGGCGTTCGTCGACAGGAAGTAGACGTTGCCGTAGCCGCCGGTGGCCAGGATCACCGCGTGCGCGGCGTGCGATTCGATCTTCCCGCTGATCAGGTCGCGGGTGACGATGCCGCGGGCCTGTCCGTCGACCATCACGAGATCCAGCATCTCGTGGCGCGGATACATCTTCACCTTGCCCGCCGACACCTGCTTCTGCAGGGCCTGGTAGGCACCCAGCAGCAGCTGCTGACCCGTCTGGCCGCGAGCGTAGAAGGTGCGAGAGACCTGCGCCCCGCCGAACGAGCGATTGGCCAGCAAGCCGCCGTACTCCCGGGCGAAGGGCACGCCCTGGGCCACGCATTGGTCGATGATGTTCACGCTGACCTGGGCGAGACGGTAGACGTTCGCCTCGCGCGAACGGAAGTCCCCGCCCTTGATGGTGTCGTAGAACAGGCGCCAGATGCTGTCGCCGTCGTTCTGGTAGTTCTTCGCAGCGTTGATTCCGCCCTGGGCCGCGATCGAGTGCGCCCGCCGGGCGGAGTCCTGGTAACAGAAGGCCTTCACGTCGTAGCCCAGCTCGCTGAGCGTGGCCGCGGCGCTGGCACCGGCCAGGCCAGTGCCGACCACGATCACCTCGTACTTCCGCTTGTTCGCGGGGTTCACCAGCTTCACGTCGAAGCGATGCTTGTCCCACTTGTCGGCGAGGGGGCCTTCGGGGGTGCGTGCGTTCAGTTCCATGCCTCGACCTCCTGGGACTTGTTCGCGAGCTCGGCGGACTCGGACGCAGGCGCCTCGACGGTCTGCGGATCACCGGTCTCGGTGCGCTCGACGGCTCCGGTCAGCACGGCCACCGGGAACGAGATGTTCGCGACGGCGATCACCACGGCCAGGCCCACGGCCAGGCGCTTGCGCCAGTGGTTGTAGCGCGGGTGGTTGGCGCCGAGGGTCTGCAGCATGCTCCACACGCCGTGGTAGAGGTGCATGCCCAGGGCGACCATGGCGATCGCGTAGAAGGCGGCCACCCACCAGACCCCGAAGCCCTGGGTGACGTTCATGTGCACCTCGCCGTACTGGAAGTCCATCCCGGGCGAGATGGTCCCGGTGGTGAAGTGCAGGATGTGGAAGACGATGAACACGGCGAGGAGGATCCCGCCCCAGATCATCGTGCGCGAGGCGATGGTCGACTCCTGGTAGGCCGACTTCGCGTAGCCCTGGGGCCGGGCGCGATTGCTCAGCGACTTGAGGCTGATGGCCGACCAGATGTGGAGGATCACCGCCAGCAGGAGGATCCCCCGGACCAGCCACAGGAACTGGTACTCGCCGAAGAACGGCTCGCCGAAGGAGCGGAGCGCGTGGCCGTAGTGGTCCAGCGCGTAGTCTCCGTGGTGGGGCTCCATGTAGAGCTTGAGGTTGCCGATCATGTGTCCCAGCACGAAGCCGACCAGCAGGATTCCCGTGACGGCCATCACGATCTTCTTGCCAATGGTGGTGCTGTAGAGCGTCAGAACGCGGCGCATGTTCACTCCCGCTCGAGACGTAGGGGTCCGTTCGATGCTCCGGGGGCTGCTCCGGGGGGCTGCCCGGGGGACGGAGGGGGCCGGACGGGTCCGTCCGCGCACCGAGCCGTCCAACTATCTAATGAAGTTGCACGGACTTGCCCTCTCCGGGAGCGGCCGACCGCGCAGCGTTCCACCGAACTTCCATGATGTCAACAACTTGTGTCGTCACCTGCCGCCGGTACGCCGAGGGGGCCGGGGCGTGACAGAGCCGTCGGCGCGTGGTTTGCTCGCCACGACGAACGGTCGACCCGTCCGCACCACTCCAGCCGGGATCTCCGTCCCATGACTCGGATCCGTCCCGCGTTCCTGCTGGCCCTCGCCGTCCTCGCGGCCTGCGCGTCACCGCCGCGCGGGACCGTCGCGCCGGCTCCGCAGCCCGATCCCGTGTCCGCCACGGGGAGCGCGCCCCGCGACGTTCCAGAGTTCGGCCGGGTGGTGGTCGAGAGTGCCCGGACATTCCTGGGCGCACCCTACCGTTACGGCGGCGACGACACGGGCGGGATCGACTGCTCGGGCCTGGTCGTCCGCTCCTTCGGAGCCGCCGGGGTCTCCATGCCCCGCACCGCCGCCGCGCAGGCCGCGGCCGGCTACCACGTCGGTCGCCCCGACCTGCGAGCCGGCGACCTCGTGCTCTTCGCCGGATCCGGAGGGAGCGTCGGGCACGTCGGGATCTGGATCGGCGGCGGCCGATTCATCCACGCCAGTTCGAGCCGCGGCGTCGTCGTCGAACAGCTGGCCACGCGCTGGTTCGCCGACCGGTTCGTCGGCGGCCGACGCGTTCTGCGGCGCTGACTCGCGAGACGCTGCGTCCCCGAGGCCCGATTCGCGCTTCGCGAGACCGGACCCGGGACCGATCGGACGTCTGCGGTGTCCGACCGTTCCCCGTGCTTCCCGAGGGCGGCGTCGAAGCCGATGGGCACGGCCTCTGCTGTTCCGGGGTGAGTCTCGCCCCGGGAGGACCCGACCCATGGAAGCCATGTTCCGCCGCCTGCGCAGTCTGGTGATCGACGACCGGACCGGCTTCAGCGTCGTGGAAATGCTGATCGTCTTCACGATCGTGGGGATCGCGATGATCCCGATGGCAGCGATCCAGTTCTCGTCGCGTCGCGAAGTGGCGCAGGCCGACCGGATGTCGCGGGCGACCGAACTCGCGGTTTCGCAGCTCGAGTTGATCAAGCTCGATGGCTTCGCCGCCGCCGTGCCGGAGACACTGGTGGTCGACGACTACACGGTGGTCACGACCGCCGTTCCGGACAGTACCAACCCCTTCCTGCGCGAAGTCGCCGTGCGGGTGGAGTGGCCGGCTCCCGGCGGGACACGCGACGTGACCATGGCCGCCATGCAGTCGGCCATGCGTTGAGAGGAGTCGAGGATGAAGGCCGAGCGCCCACGTGCCGATGCCGGGTTCACCCTGACCGAGCTCCTGGTCGGTTTGACGCTGTCCTCGGTCGCCGCCGCGATCGTCTTCAACGTGTTCTTCTCCACCCAGAACAGCTTCTACGACACGCGCCAGGCGGTCGACAGCCAGGCCGAGGCCCGGGTGGCTCTCGGCCTGATGACCCAGGACATCCGGGGAGCCGGAGCCAGCCCGGCGGAGCTGCCGTTCGAGCGCATCGCGGTGGCCGAGTCGGACACGATCCGTGTGCTCTCCGATCTGGACGGCAACGGGATGATCGACGTCGGGGCGGAGCCGCCGGAGGACGTCACCTGGTACTGGAACCGCGACGACGAGGAGCTCGTGCGTCGGACCGCGACCGGCGAGTTCCCCATTGCACGCGACATCACCTTCTTCGGGATGAACTATCTCGACGCCAACGGCGACGAACTCGACACCTTTCCCCTCGATCGTGATGATCGATCGGCGGTTCGTGCCGTGCAGCTGTTCGTGAACGTGCGCATCGACGACGGCGTCGAGCGCGATCGCTTCGTGACCATCCTACTCCGCAACGACGATCCCGGAGTCTGACCCCCGTGGAGGAGAGCGCCCGATGACCACGCGAATGCACCGCGAGGACCGAGGGTTCAGCCTCGTCGCCACGATGCTCGCGCTGAGCCTGCTGGCCCTGTTCGGCATGATCGCAGCGAGCATCGCCGTGAACGAGCGACGGACGACCTTCAACGACCTCGTCCACAACAACTCTCTCATGGCCGCGGACTCGGGGACGGAGGCGGCCTCGGCCTGGCTCCTGACCCTCGACCGCTCGCCGAAGGATCTCGGCGCGGGAGACTACGTGGTCAGGGCGGAGAACGCCGGCGGCTTCGTGAACCACTCGGGCCAGTCCTTCGGATTCACCGTGCAGCACATGGAGGATCCGGTGAATCCCGGTCGACGGTGGGTCCGGCCCCGTCCCGGATACAGTGTCGGCGGTTACCAGGATCACATCTACCAGGTGGACGCCGACGGCGAAGCCGGGGTCGAGGGTCGTGGTTCGGTGAGCGTCATCGCCCATCGTCTGTTCCGGTCCAGTTACTAGGAGGTGCCCATGAGAACCCGTCACACCCTGGTCGTCCTCCTGGTCCTCGTCGCTGCTTCGGCGGTGGAGGTCGACCGTGCCCGCGCAGTTGGTTGCGACATTCCGATGATCGCCCAGCAGATCGCCGTGGCCCCGAACGTCATGATCCTCGTCGACAATTCGGGTTCGATGAACGAGGTCATGTGGCACGAGGACTACGACGCGAGTGTCGTGTACGCCGACAACTTCAACCCGACCACGATGTACTACGTCAGCAGCGATGGTTGGTACAACTTCAACGGGAATTCGGTCTATCTCGTCGACGGCCTCCATGGTCACGACGGGCGGTACATGGGCAACTACCTGAACTGGCTGTTCTACCACGCGACCGACGACCAGAGGGACGAGGCTCCACGCGTGACCCGTCAGATGGTCGCGAACACCGCGGTCAAACAGGTGATCAATGCGGCGAGCGGACTGCGGTACGGGATCGCCCGGTTCAACTACACCGACGGGGGCCGGATCGAGGCCGAGTGCGGTGCTGACCTTGCGACCCTCGAGCACGAGGTCGACACCATGGCGGCCGACTCGTGGACGCCGTCGGCCGAGGCGCTCCTCTCGGTCATGGAGTACTTCCAGGATTCGTCCGGGCCGATCCGCTTCGAGTGCCAGAAGAACTTCGTGATCTTCGTGACCGACGGAATTCCGACCAAGGACACGGACATTCCTGCCTTCATCGGCGACCAGGACGGCGACGGCAACGAGCCCGGCACCTGTGCCTCGGTCGGGGCGCCCCACATGGGCAACGCCGACTGCACGGACTACCTGGACGACGTGGCGTACTACATGGCCAACAACGACATGCGTTCCGACCTCGAGGGCGAGCAGGTCGTCAACACCTACACGATTGGATTCGGTGTCGATGCTCCGTTGCTCGCCGACACCGCCGACAACGGCGACGGGCTGTATCGCCTGGCCTGGAACCTGGACACCTTGATCCAGGAGCTCGGGACCGTCGTCGGCGACATCGTCAATCGGATCTCGTCGGGTGCGGCGGTGGCCGTGGTGTCGACGGAGACCGGAACCGACGATCGTCTGTACCGGGGCAAGTTCCTGCCCGGGCAGTGGCACGGCTATCTCGAGGCCTTCGACCTTCCCTACGACGATGGTGACGAACCCGTATGGGAGGCCGGCCGCCTGCTGCGCGACCGGCCGTCGCACTCGCGCATCCTGTTCACGCAGTTCGACGACACCCTCGTGGAGTTCTCCACCGGTATCGGCGGGGACCTGGGCCACTTCATCGCACCCGACGGACCCGGGACGGGATGGGATCGCGAGGACGGTTACGGAGTCGACACCGACGCCGACTTCGACTCGGACGATCGCACCTACGGTCCGAACTACGATCAGGGATACGTGGACGAGGTGATCGAGTACGTCCGCGGCGAGGACGTCTCGGGTCTTCGTGACCGCAACGACTGGAAGCTCGGCGACCTCGTCTATTCGACGCCGGTCGTCGTGGGACCTCCCGTCGGCTTCGACTCGGATCTCGACTACCACTCCTTCGCGTCGGACAACGAGGGCCGCACCCCGGTGGTGTACGTGGGGGCCAACGACGGAATGCTGCACGCCTTCCACGCCGAGACCGGCGAGGAGATGTGGGCCTTCCTCCCGCAGGCCACCCTGCACAAGCTGGAGCAGCTCGCGGATCCGTCCTACTGCCATCAGTCCTACGTGGATCTCAGTCCGCGCGCCTACGACGTCTACGTCGGGGGTCACTGGCGGACCGTCCTCCTGGGCGGGCAGCGCACGGGCGGCGACAGCTACTTCGCCCTCGACGTGACGCAGCCGTGGGCTCCCGACGTGCTGTGGGAGACCCGGATCCCGAGTATGCGGTCGTCGTTCACCGAGCCGGTGCTCGTACACACGAACGAGGGGCCCGTGCTGTGGGCCGGCAGCGGCCCCGACACGGGTGGCGCTGCCCGGTTCTCGGTGGTCGAACTCGCCACCGGCGACGTGCTCTGGGACGCGCAGCTCAGCTCGATCGGTTCGACGAACGCGGCGACGGCGCCGGCGGCCTTCGACGCGGACTTCGACGGCTACGCCGACGTCGTCTACCAGGGCGACATGGCGGGCAATCTGTGGCGCTTCGACATCTCGCAGGCGGGATCGTGGAGTCGTTCGAAGATCTACGCCGGTAACGAGCCCATCTCGGCGCGGCCGATCGTGGTGATCGACGAGGAACAGACCGTGAACGTGATGTTCGGGACGGGGCGATTCGTCGAGGTCGCGGACTTCGCGACCACGGGCTCGCAGCGTTTCGTGGCGCTGAAGGACGACGGTTCCGGATCCACGCTCACCCCGTCCTCGCTCGAGGACCGCACGAACGACGTCGGCGATGCCGAGATCACGGACGGCTGGTACCTGTGGCTGGAGAACGGCACCGGCGAGCGCGTGACCGAACCCGCGGTCGCGCTCGAGGGCGTGGTCTACTTCACCAGCTTCGCGCCGAGCACCGAGCCCTGCGACGCCGGCGGGAACAGCTGGCTGTACCGCGTCGACATGCGCGGTGGGGAGCCGATCGACGAGGACGAGGACGGGGACATCGACGACGAGTCGCGGTCCGAGAGTCTGGGCACCGGCGTCGCCTCCCGTCCGGTCGTCAATCTGGCCGGCGAGGAACTGATCGTCCAGACCAGCGACGCCCGCCTGACCATCGAGGAACTCTCGGCCGCGCCGCAGAAGGTGATGGTCCGAGCCTGGCGCGAGCGCTACGACGCCGCGCTCCAGCCACAAGCCGGAGGGGAAGACTGATGAACAGTCGCATGCTACGCGTCACCGCGATCGGATTCGCGGCGCTCGTTCTGGCCCTGCCCTTCGACGCGTCGGCCCAGGGCCGCCGGCCGGAGGAGGGCGAGCGGTCGTCGGTGCAGAAGCTGCAGCGCGAACGCAAGACGCCCCGGGTGGACGCGGTGCGCCTGCAGGGCGAGGTGCAGCACACCCGTGGGGGCTACACCCTGGACGGCCAGGAACTCGTCTTCACCTCCCGGACCAGCTTCTTTCCGGGCGTGAGCGATCGCAGCCGGAGCCTGGAGCCCTCGAGTCTGCGCAACCGGACGGCGACGGTCTACGGTCGTCGTACGGCGCGCGGGGTCGAGGTGACCCTCATGATCCTCACCGGAGAGGAGCCGCGGGTCGACACGAGGCTCGACCTGGACTCGTTGCTCGACGAGCCACGGCCCGACCCCGAGCAGTTCAAGATCCCGAGTCCCGACCAGCCCGGATTCGGAGAACTGACCGAGGACGCCCCGAGCTAGGCGCTCGGGGACGCGTCCTGGCCGCTCCCGCTTCCCGCGGCCAGGGCGCGCAGGTCCGAACCGCTCGGTTCCTGGAAGACGCGCAGGTCGAAGAGCGGAGTCACCGCGATCACGTGATCGAAGATGTCGGCCTGGATCGCTTCGTAGTTCGCCCACGCCTGATCGCGACTGAACACGTAGATCTCGATGGGCAACCCTTGCGGAGTGGGGGCGAGCTGCCGCACGAGGAAGGTGAGTTGCGGATGCACCATGGGGTGCTCCCGCAGGTAGTGCTCCAGGTAGGCACGGAAGGTTCCCACGTTGGTCATGCGACGACCGTTGGCCGGACTGCTCTCGTCGATCCCGTGCTCGCGATTGTAGGTGCGGATCTCCTCCATCTTCTGATCGAGGTACTCACGCAGGAACTGGACGCGCCGCATCTGCTCCATGAGGGCCTCGTCGACGAAACGCACGCTCGACATGTCGATGTGGATCGCGCGCTTGATCCGCCGACCCCCCGACTCGTGCATGCCCCGCCAGTTCTTGAAGGTGTCGGTGAGCAACGAGTAGGTGGGGATCGAAGAGATCGTCTTGTCCCAGTTCTGCACGCTGACGGTGGTCAGTGAGACGTCGGTCACGTCACCGTCGGCGCCGTACTTCGGCACGCTGATCCAGTCGCCCTTGCGCACCATGTTGTTGCTGATGAGCTGGATACCCGCAGCGAGCCCGAGGATGGGATCGCGGAAGATCAGCAGGAGTACGGCGGTGAAGGCGCCGAGTCCGGACAGGAGGACCGCGGGCGACTTGCCGATCAGCATGGCGACGGCGCTGATGATCAGCGCGAACACCACCAGGCCCTTGACCACCTGGACGAAGGGTTTGATCGGCACGCGGCGCGAGAGCTGGGTCCGACCGTAGATGTCCAGGATCGCGTCGAGAGCTGCGCTGATGGCGAAGACCGCGACCAACCCCATGTACAGCAGGGACACCGTCTCGACCACGTCGACGACGACCGGGTAGGCTCCGAAGGCGGCCGGAGCGACGATGTTGACGAAGAGCGCGGGCACGAGTCGCGAGATCCAGTGGAACACGCGTCGATCGAAGAAGGAGTCGTCCCAGGTCCCGCGCGTCTTCTTCACCACGCGCTCGATTCCGCGCAGGATCAGTCGCCGCGCGATGCGGTCGACGAAGACCGCGACCAGGATCACGACCGCGGCCGCGATCGAGGTCGCGACGATCGGCACGTAGGCCGGGTCGAGCCCGCGGGCGCCGAGCCAGTCGGCGAGCAGTTCCATCATCGCTCAGGGTCCTCTTCGGGAGCGCCGGGGCGCTGTTGTTCGTGGCCCGGGCAGATCCGCACCGGGAGCTGGGGATAGCGGGGGAAGGCCGGATCGGACAGGGCCCGCTCGCAGAGCACGAACTCGGAGCCGCGGCCGCTCACGATGCGTCGACGGTGAACACAGGTGGCGCACAGTCCGGGCTCGACCGCCGCGTTCAACGCGACGTGTCCTGCAGCGTCTCGATCGCCCACTCGATCATGTCCTCGGTGTCCTCGACCTCGCCGTGCAGCTCCCGCAGGGCGGGAACGACCGCCGGATCGCCCACGTCGTCGACGAGGAATTCCACCACGCGGTCGAGGGCGTGGGCCTCGCGGAAACCGTGGGCCTCACGTCGCACGGTGTCCAGCATGGCCTGCACGGCCCGTTCGGGGTCGATCGCGTGCAGTCGTTCGGCCGCCAGCAACCGGACCTCGAGGCCCTCGTCCTCGACGTGGGCGGTGGTCAGCTCCCGGGTGCGTTCGGGGTCACGGTCCAGCAGGAGCCGCAGAGCCTCGAGGCGCACGCCGTCGGCGCGGTCGTCGAGTGCGTCCTCGAGCAGATCGGTCACGCGCGGGTCGTCGATCGGTTCGAGTGCCTCGATCAGCAGCACGCGCAGCGGGCCCTGCACGTCTCGGCGGTAGAGTGCGATCCAGTCGTCGAGATCCCTGGCGACCGCCGTGGGATCGATCTCTCCGGCCCGCAGGGCCTTGCGTACGGCGTCGACGCGCCGCGGTCCGGGGAGGTTCCGGACGTCGGCCGGACGCAGCGGTGTCGGACGCGGTGCGGAGCCATTGGCCTGCACGGAGTCTCCTGGGGCTGGGGGGCACCGAGATCAGGGGTCCGGCGGAGCATAGCGGCAGCCACGGAGCGCGGCCAGCGGTTCAGGTGTCGTCGCGGTCGTCGTCCTCGCGGGCTCTTCGCCTTGCACGCCGACGAGAGAAGGAGGCGATCAGGCCGCCGGCGAGCGTCCCTCCGATCAGCAGGACCGCGACGATCCGCCGCCCGGTGACGTATTCCGACGCCCGCCGGTCGAGTTCCTCGGGCGGGGGCGCCTGCTTGTAGTCCTCGGCCCCGGCCGCGGGTCCAGCGGCCCCCACGATCAGGAGCAGCAACCCGGCCACCACGGCGGCCGGAACTGCACGTCGACCGATACGCATCGCCGCCCCCCGCCGAAGGTCAGGCGCGGGCGCGCCCGGCGACCGTGCTCGAGAGCTTGTCGACGGCGCGCAGCACCGAGGCGTCGGCCCCCAGGCGCTCGACGTGATCGAGTGGGACGAAGCGCACGGCATCGACGCCGTCGCCGGCCGCGACGCCGCAGTGTCCCGCGACGAAGGCGAAGCGGAGGTCGAGGTGCAGGTGGGCGGGCTCGTCGGCACGAGGGGGGATCTCGTGCACGTCGACGTCGAGCAGGCCGTGTCGGATGGGGGCGAGCCGGTCGAGGCCGGTCTCCTCGAGCACCTCTCGCCGCGCGGCGGCGAGAGGATCGGTGTCGCCGGCCTCGACGTGTCCACCCGGTTGCAGCCAGCGCCGAAGCTTCGAGTGGTGGACGAGGAGCAGCGAGTCCTGGGCCGGCGACAGGACGAAGGCGCTGGCCGTGAAGTGTCCGGGATCGAACCAGGAGCGCGTGCAGACGGCGTCGCCCCGTCCGAGGGCCCGTCGCATGGTGTCGAGGTGACGGGCCTCGAGGTCGTCGGCGGGCACGTGATCGTCGATCAGGCCGCGGATGGAATCGAGCACGGAGGCCTCCTCGTGGAATGATGCGGCATCTTGGCGAGGATCGGCGGACTCGTAAAGCCCGGAAGTCGCAGAGGGACCCAGTCGGTGCCGACTAGGCGTGGAACTTCTTGAACTTCACGCGGTGCGGGCGGTCGGCCTCGTCGCCGAGTTCTTCCTTCCGCACCTTCTCGTAGTCCTGGAAGTTGCCCTCGAACAGCCGGACCCGGCTGTCGCCCTCGAAGGCCAGAATGTGCGTGGCGATGCGGTCGAGGAACCAGCGATCATGGCTGATGCACACGACGCAGCCCGCGAAGTTCTCGAGCGCGTTCTCGAGAGCGCGCAGGGTGTCGACGTCCAGGTCGTTGGTGGGCTCGTCGAGCAGCAGGACGTTGCCGCCGGTCTGCAGCATCTTGGCGAGCTGCAGCCGGTTGCGCTCCCCGCCCGACAGCTTGCCGACCTTCTTCTGCTGGTCGTTGCCCTTGAAGCCGAAGCTGGCCACGTAGGCCCGACTCTTCAGCTTGCGATCGCCGAGCTGGATCTCGTCCTGCCCACCGCTGATCTCCTCCCACACCGTCTTCTCGGGGTCGAGACTCTCGCGGCTCTGGTCGACGTAGGCCAATTCCACGGTGTCGCCCAGCTGCAGGCGGCCGTCGTCGGGCTGCTCCTGGCCCACGATCATACGGAACAGGGTGGTCTTGCCCACGCCGTTGGCGCCGATCACGCCGATGATCGCGTTGGGCGGGATCTTCATGTCGAGGCCGTCGATCAGCAGGCGGTCGTCGTAGCCCTTGGCCAGGTTCTCGGCGTCGATCACGACGTCGCCCAGGCGCGGCCCGGTGGGGATGTGGATCTCGATCTTCTGCCGCGGCCCGCCGCCTCGCTGTTCGTCGAGCATCTCCTGGTAGCGGCGGATGCGCGCCTTGCTCTTGGTCTGCCGCGCTTTCGGCGTCATGCGGATCCACTCGAGCTCCTGCGCGAGCGTCCGCTGGCGGGCCGACTGTTCCTTCTCTTCTGCGTCGAGGCGGGCGAGTTTCTGGTCGAGCCAGCTCGAGTAGTTGCCCTGCCACGGGTAGTACTTGCCGCGGTCGAGCTCGAGGATCCAGCCGGTGACGTTGTCGAGGAAGTAGCGGTCGTGCGTGACCACCAGGACCATGCCCGCGTAGTCCCGCAGGTAGCCCTCCAGCCACGCCACGGACTCGGCGTCGAGGTGGTTGGTGGGCTCGTCGAGCAGCAGGATGTCGGGCTTCTCGAGCAGCAGCCGGCACAGGGCCACGCGACGGCGCTCACCACCGGACAGCTTGCCCACTTCGGCGTCGGCCGGCGGCAGGCGGAGCGAGTCCATGGCGACCTCGACCGTACGGTCGATGTTCCAGGCGTCGACGGCGTCGATCCTGTCCTGCAGCTCGCCCTGTTCGGCGAGCAGCTCGTTCATCTCGTCGTCGGCCATGGGCTCGGCGAACTTCGCACTGATCTCTTCGAAGCGCTCGAGCAGGGCCTTGATCGGCGCCACGCCGTCCATCACGTTGCCGAGCACGTCCTTCGACTCGTCCAGTTCGGGCTCCTGTGCGAGGAAGCCCACGCTCTGGCTCTCGTCGCGGATCATCTCGCCCTGGTACTCGGTGTCGATGCCGGCCATGATCCTCAGGAGTGTCGACTTGCCCGCGCCGTTGTGGCCGATGATCCCGATCTTGGCACCGGGCAGGAAACTCAGGCTGATGCCGTCGAGGATCACCTTGTCGGGCGGGGCGATCTTCCGCAGATCGTGCAGCGTGTAGACGTACTGTTGCGCCAAGACTCGACTCCTGTCGTGTTCGGGAAGGCGAGGCAGCAGTGTAGGGACAAGCCCCGGGGGCGGCAATCGGAGGCCGTCCTACGCGCCCGAGGCGGCGCCTCCGGCGCGATCCGTGCGGTCGGCGGTCGAGGATCGTTCGACCAGCCAGTCCGCGCAGGTCTGCAGCACGTCGGGATCGCGCAGGATCTGACGGTGTCCCAGGCCCTCGGTTCGTAGCGTGTCGACCGTGCCGTTCCAGGCCCGGATCCACCGTTCGGCGTGCTCGGGGGGCGTGTCGTGGTCGTCGCGGTCGTAGACGATCAGGGCCGGCACCGGCCGATCCGGTGGTAGGTGCTCCGCACTGATCTCGGGCCAGCGCACGTCGTGCATCCGCTCGAAGTGGCGGATCATGCCGGTGTGCGCGCGCATGCCGAAGCCCATGGCACGGGCGAACAGCTCGGAATAGACCGCGAGTTCAGCGGGAGGGCACAGCAGGACGGCCTGCTCGACCTCGCGCCGAGCCAGCGCGCGGGCGGTCACCATGGCGCCCATGCTGTGTCCGATCATGGCGTGGACGTCGCCGAGGTGATCCACCCAGTCGGTCGCGTCGGCGACCATGTCCACGAAGGACGACTTGCGACCGCCGCTGGACCCGTGGCCGCGCGCGTCCAGCGCCACCGCGGTGAAGCCGGCACCGACGAGCGGATCGACGAGGGCGGTCATCTGCGCCGCGTTGCCGCTCCAGCCGTGGTGGAGGAGCACGACCGGGCCACGCCCCCAGGCGTGGGCGACCAGACGGCGCTGCGCCGACGGCAGTTCCAGTCGACGGGCGCGGCCCAGGATCTCGCGCTCGGCGGGCCGCAGGCGCCGCGGACGCGTGCGGCAGAAGAGATCGGCCGCCAGGCGTGCCGCCACCGGCGGGGCCACGGTGCTCAGCGTCCGGCACGCGGCGCGGACCGCACGCGGGGCCATGTGCTGGGGCTTCGGACGAGGGGACGTCAGGGCAGGCCTCCCGGACCGGGATCACCGTCCACGGCGGGCGATCCACCCGGCCAGGATGCGAACTCCCGAGCGGATCCGCAGGTGTGGAATCGAGATCGCGGGGATCAGCGTTCGCCCGTCGAGGGCGCCCACGGCCAGGGGCCACGTGTCTCGACGACGTCGCCGTTGCGCAGCACCTCGATCGACCACCAGCGCAGGTCGGGGTGGGCGCTCGCGTCCACGACCACGGAGTCGTCGGGGGTCGTCAGGCGGTCGAGTTCCTCGAGCCGTGCGTCGAGCAGCACGACGACGTAGCGCTCGGCGTCGGCGACCGCCTCCCAGCCGGCACGCACGCGGTCGTCGGGCAGGGTCTCGAGCCGGCCGGTCGTCGCCTCGGTCTCCGCGCCCCGCAGGACCCCGCTCACCTCCGGTTCGGGTTGGCGGAGGCCGTCGGCCATCAGCCAGGCGCCGCCGACCACCAGGGCCAGGGCGGCGGCCAGTGCCGGGATGCGTGGAATCGGCCGCGCTCGCGGGCGGGGAGTGGACCGGGGGGTGCGCCGCGCCGCCGCCATCTCCTGCTGCAGCCCGGCCGCCAGCCGGGCGCGGGCCGTGGCGGCCTCGGGACCCTCGACGGCACCGGTGCGCTCGAATTCCTCGGCCAGCCGGGCGAGCGCCCGGTTCGCCGGATCCCGCTCCCACTCCACGCGGACGGGATCCTCGGGATCGCGGGCCAGCATGGCCGCGAGTTCCTCGTCGCGTCGGTCGTCGCTCATGTCCGCTCTCCGTTCACGAGATCCCGTCCCGCCGTTCCAGTGCCGCGCGCAGCTTCCGCCGGGCCTTCTGCAGCAGCGCGCGGGCCCCGCTGCGGTTGTCCAGGCCGAGGATCACGGTGATCTCCTCGACCGGGACGCGCTCGAAGCAACGCAGGGCCAGGGCCTGCTGCTCGTCGGGCTCGAGCACCTCGGCGATCAGCCGTCGCAGGGCGGCTTCGTCCTGGCGCTCGACCAGTTCCTCGTCGATGCCCCGCTGCGGATCGACCACCTCGTCGAGATCGGCCTCCGGGTCGCGTACCAGGCTCACCGGTCGCAGCGCGCTCAGGCATCGATTGCGCACGATCACGAACAGCCACGACGTGAACTTCGATCGCCGCTCGAAGCGCTCGAGGTGGCGCCAGGCCTGGATCTGCGCCTCCTGGGCCACGTCGAGCGCGCGTTCGGGATCGCGCAGCATGCGACGACACCACGCGTGGATGCGGTCTGCGTGACGGCCGAAGAGCTCGGCGGCCGCGGCCTCGCCGCGGGGCGTTCCCCGCTCGGCGACGGCCAGGGCCACCAGGTCCTCGTCCTGGAGTTCGCTCGGCGAGCGCGGTCGGTCGTCGTTCATGGGATGGGACGCGGGCAGCGAAGGGTCGTCACAGGAGAAAGGGGCGGATCACGAGGGCGAACCCGTCGGGTCACGCGATCGAACACAGACGGTCGCGTGGGATCGAGAGAGTGCAACGTCACCATCGTATCGTAAACTCTTCGACCATGTGGATCCTGCTCGCGACCTTGTTGTGGACCGCCGTGGCTGCTCCGGCGGCGAGCGCCCGGGCGCCGCTCGACGAGCGCATCGGGGCGCTGTTCGACGCCACGGCAGACCTGCTGCAGGACGGACGCGCCGACTCGGTGCTGGCCGAGGTCGACGGGCTCGTGTCCGAGGCCACGGCGGCACGTGATCCGGTGGCTCTGATCGCACTGCAGACGCACCGGGGCCGGACACTGGCGCGGACGAGTCGCTTCGCCCGGGCCGAGGCGGCCCTCCGCGAGGCCCTGGCCACGGCCGAGGCCCACGGCGACTCGACCCGGCTCCTGGAGCCCCTGTACCGGATCATCCTCGCCATCGACGCCCAGGGGCGGCCATCGCGGGTGGTGCCCTGGATGCAACGCCTGCTGGACCGCGCGACCGGACTGGGCGACGCACCGTACGAGGCCCGGGTCCGGACGCTCCTCGCGCGTCGTGCCATGCGGGAGGGTCGGACGGACGAGGCCCAGGCGCACCTGGCACGGGCCGCGGAGATCTTCTCCGCCGACCGGGAGCTCGCGGCCGATCTGCCCAGCGTGCTGTTGCTCCAGGGTCTGGCCCACGCGAACGGCGGAGATCTGGACGCCGCGCGTCGTTCCTGGCGGGCTTGCGCCGATTCGAGCCGAGCACTCGACCTGTGGTTCATGGAGGCGAACGCACTCACCAACCTGGGGATCCTCGAAGGGATGGTGGGCGACCCCGCCGCGGCGGCACGGGTGCTCGAGCGCGCACACGAAGCGCTGCGCGAGGGCGGTCGTCTGCGCGCGGCCGTGACGCCGGCGATCACGTCGGCACGCGCTCTGTCGTCCCTGGGCCGGTACGACCGCGCCGTCGCACGCCTGGACACGGCGCTGCACGACGCGCGCGAAGCAGGGCTCGTCGATCTGGAGGCCTCGGTCCGGCGAACGCTCGCCGACGTGCACGCCGAGCGCGGAGCCCGCGGGGCCGCGGTCGTCGAGGCGAGGGCGGGTCTGCGCGCGGCCGAGGAGCACGACAGCGACGAGGATCGGCTCCGGTCCGCCGCCACGCTCGCACGCCATCTCGCCGCACGCGACAGTATCCGCGCCGCTCTGACGATCCTCGATGGCGCACCATCGCCCGACGGGGGCAGCATCGGGGCGATCCAGGCCCTCGGTGTGCGTAGGCTCCGCTGCGAGCTGCAGCTCCGGGTCGGGGCGAGCGAGAATGTACTCGGCGACATCCGGTCCAGCCGGGCGGCGGTGGACTCCCTCGGCCTGCAGAGCGAACGGGTTCCGTTGGCCGTCCTGGAGGTCGAGGCCCTGCTCACGCTCGGTCGCCGCGACGAGGCGGCGACCGTGGTGCGGGAGGCGATCGGACTCTGGGAGCAACGAAGGCTCGTGACCACCGATCCGCAGTGGCGGGAGGTGATCGGGCGGTGGAGTCCACGCCTGGCCGAGGCCGCTCTGCGGAGTCGGATCGGTGTCGCGGGGGAGGCGGAGGAGAGCTGGACGGTGCTCCAGCGGCTGCGCACGCGAACGCTCCTCGAGCGCATGGCAGGACCGCGGGCCGACGACTCGATGCTCGCCGGTCACGGCATCGAGCGGATTCCAGCGCTCGACGATCTGCGGGCGCACCTCGGCGACCGGGTCTGGATCGAGGTCTTCTGGGGCGAGCGCGCGGTCTGGGTGTGGACGCTCGATGCGACGTCGGTTCGCGTGCGGCGTCTGGACGATCCCGAAGGACTGCGTGCGCGCGTCGAGCGCCTGGGACGGCTGGCGCAGGGGACCGGCCACGCCGTCGACCCGGCCCTCGTCCTCGACGTCGGACGTACGCTCGGGCGGGAATTGTTCGGCGCGGACGTGGACGGCCCCGCGTGGATGGTGGCCGACGGTCCGCTCCTCCGCCTGCCGCCGTCGCTGCTGCGCGCCGGTCGCACGGGACTGGTTCCGTCGGCGGCGGTCCTCGTGGGGCGCGCGGAGGCCGGGCCGTCGGGTGTCGGCGCATCGCTGTTGGCCCTGGCCGGTGAGCGCGACGGCGACGGCACGCTCCTGGAAGCAGTCGGTGACGAGATCGCATTCCTCACGACACGCGCCGGCGCACGCAGGGGCGGACGCACCGAACTCGAAGCGCTCGACGAGGTCGGTGTCCTGCACGTGGCTGCCCATGCCGCGATCGACGACCAGGCTCCGTGGCGCTCGGGTGTGCTCCTTCGCGAGGGACGCACCGAGCACTGGTGGCGGGCCGAGTCGATCGCCACCACCGCGGCGCCCGTCGATCTCGTGGTGCTCTCCGCCTGTCGCGGTGCCGATGGTCGTGTGATCGACGGCGAGGGCATGGTCGGATTGACCCAGGCTTTCCTCGTGGCGGGGGCACGGGCGGTGGTCGCCACCGCGTGGCCCGTCGACGACGGCGTGTCGGCCGCCTTCACCCGTGCCTTCTACGCGGGGCTCGACCAAGGGCTCTCGGTCGGCGCCGCCGTCGAGGATGCGGTCGCGCGACTGCGCGAACATCCGGCGACGTCGCATCCGCGCCACTGGGCGCCGTGGACGGTGTACGGGGACGCCTCGGTCCGCCCCCCGGTGTCGCTGGCAACGCCGGTGCCGACCCGGACGCTGCTCGGTGTCCTGCTGCTCGCCGCCGGTCTCGTGTTCCTGCTGCGGATCGCGCGCCGCTGACGCGCAACGACGAACGGCCGGACCCACCGGGTCCGGCCGTCGACACACCGTCGGTGTGATGCTCTCGGAACCTACTCGGCGCCCATGTGCGGGTACCGATAGTCCGTGGGCGGGACGAAGGTCTCCTTGATCGCGCGCGGCGACACCCAGCGCATGAGGTTGAGCGGGCTGCCGGCCTTGTCGTTGGTCCCGCTCGCGCGGCCGCCGCCGAAGGGCTGCTGACCCACGACCGAGCCGGTCGGCTTGTCGTTGATGTAGAAGTTGCCCGCCGTGTGGCGCAGCCGGTTCGTGAGGTCGGTGATGACCTCGCGATCGCGCGCGAAGATCGCGCCGGTCAGCCCGTAGTCGCTGGCCTTGTCGCAGGCCTCGACCGTCTTGTCGAGATCGGCGTCGTCGTACTTGTACACCGTCAGCACGGGGCCGAAGATCTCCTCGACCATCAGCTTGGTGTCGGGACGGTCGGCCTCGACCACGGTCGGCTCGACGAAGTAGCCCTTGCTGTCGTCGTACTCGCCGCCGGCGACGATGCGGTGCTCGCTGTCCTTCTTCGCGAACTCGATGTACTCGACGTGATCGGCGAAGGCGTTCTTGTCGATCACCGCGCCCATGAAGTTGCGGAAGTCGAGCGGGCTGCCCATGTCGATGTCCTTGACCGTCGCCACGACCTTCTCCATGACGTCGTCGTAGAGCGACGCGGGGATGAACACGCGGCTGGCGGCGGAGCACTTCTGGCCCTGGTACTCGAAGGCGCCGCGGACCATGGCCGTGGCGAGCTCGTCGACGTTGGCCGTGTTGTGCGCGAAGATGAAGTCCTTGCCACCCGTCTCGCCGACGATGCGCGGGTAGTACTTGTACTTCTTGATGTTGTTGCCGATGGTCTGCCACATGCCCTTGAAGACCTCGGTCGAGCCGGTGAAGTGCACGCCGGCGAGCAACTCGCTGTCCATGGCCGGGCGGCCGACGTCGCCACCGCTGCCGGGCACGAAGTTGATCACTCCGGGCGGCAGACCGGCTTCCTCGAGGATCTCCATGACGTAGTGGGCCGAGAGAACGGCCGTCGACGCCGGCTTCCACAGCACCACGTTGCCCATCATCGCCGGCGAGGTCGGCAGGTTGCCGGCGATCGCCGTGAAGTTGAAGGGCGTGACCGCGAACACGAAGCCTTCGAGCGGACGGTGCTCGAGGTAGTTCCACATGCCGGGCGAGCTCTCGGGCTGCTCGCTGTAGATCTGCTCCATGCCGCCGACGTTGAAGCGCAGGAAGTCGATCAGCTCGCACGCGGCGTCGATCTCGGCCTGCTGAATGGTCTTGCCCTGGTTCAGCATCGTGGCGCCGTTGACGACGTCGCGGTAGGGGCCGGCGAGCAGGTCGGCGGCCTTCAGGAACACCGACGCCCGCTGCTCCCACGGGATCTCGCTCCAGGTCCTGTAGGCCTCCTGCGAGGCCTCGATCGCCATCTGGACTTCCTTCGGGCCCGCCTTGTGGTAGGTGGCGAGCACGTGACCGTGGTCGTGCGGGCAGACGCAGGTGGCGGTGTTGCCGGTCTTGACCTCCTCGCCACCGATGCGCAGCGGGATCTCGATCTGCTGCCCCATCATCTCGTCCAGCGTGGCCTTCAGCGACTCACGCTCGGACGTTCCGGGGGCATAGAACCGGACCGGTTCGTTCTCGGGCAGCGGGGGGTGGACAATTCCGTTCGGCATGATCACGATCCTCCGGGATCAGTAGACGGGGATGGCGAACCCGAGAATCAGCTCGAAGTTCGGCGCGTCGTCGTCGAGGCCCAGTGCGATGGCGCCTCGGAGGTGCCCGCCGGGCGGGAGTTCGTAGTCCAGTCCGCCGGTCAGACGGGCCAGGTCGGTGGCGGTGGACAGGTCGAGTTCGGCGATCACTGCCAGCTCCTCGGTCAGCGGCACGATGGTGCCGCCTCCGAGGAACAGGCCGAGTTCGCGATCGTCGCCGACCTCGACGCTCTCGAGGCCGGCGTTGCCGATCAACGTGAGATTGCCGTCGACGTCGGTGCGCAGGGCACCGAAGCCGCGGAAGTCGAAGTTCCCGCCGCCGACGTCCTCGCTGCCGACGGGCAGCGTGAACTCGGCTCCCACGGCAGCATCGAACTCCGCCTGCAGCGGCAGGCGGTAGCGGGCGTAGGCTCCGAGGTCGCGCAGTCCGGTCTCGCCGTCACCGAAGTCGGGGTCGATCGAGGCGAAGCCCCAGCGACCGCCGGCCTCGAGATCGTCGTTCGCCCAGACCGCGGCGCGAGCGCCGGCGATCAACACGTTGCCCGAGTCGAAGTCCTGGAACCGCAGTTCGGGCTCGACGTCGATGCCGCGGGTGAAGGTGGCGTCGGTGACCCACGCCTGGAAGGGGCGGACGTCGCCGAGATCACTCGTCGACGTGTAGGCGGCGCTGGTCCTTTCCTGGGCCGCCGCGGGCGCGGCGACGACCACGGCCAGGCCGAGCAGCAGCGCGCTGCGAATCGGAAGACGGGGCACGGATACCCTCCTCGGGGGACGATTCGGCGGGCGGGGCGCGCAGAGCGGCCGTAGCCTACGGCATGGCCTCGGGGCCCGCAAGGCGCCCCACACGGCTTCGATACGCCCGCGTCGTGCTTTTCTTCCCTCGCCCCGGAGGTCTTCCGTGATCCTGCGTCTCTTCCTCTTCCTGCTCGCCGTGTCGACGACCACGTCGACCGCGGCCGATCGCCTCACGCTGGAGTCGATCTTCCTCGAGGGGGCTCACGACGGTCCCGACCGCCCGTCCGTCCAGTGGATCGACGACGGACGGGCTCTGGTCCGGAGCGATTCCGAGGACGGCAGTCTCGTGTCGACGCGCATCGAGGCGAGCAACGGTGAGGAGCGCGCGTGGCTGCGCGTCGATCCCTGGGTCGATCCGGTCCACGGTGAGGTCGAGGCCGCGAGCGCGGAAGTGGCACCCGGCGAACGCCACGTGCTCCTGCGAACCCGGACCGAAGCACGCTGGCGGCGCTCGACCTTCGCCGACCACTGGGTGCTGGACCGCGAGACGGGCGAGCGGTTCCGGTTGAGTTCCGAAGGCCAGGAACTCCACGCGGCCTTCTCGCCCGACGGCGCACGCGTCGGTTTCGTGGTGGGCTCACAGTTGCGCCTGCTCGACCTCGGCTCGCGCGAGGTCGCGACCATCGGTCCGGTGCACGACGCTCAGGTCACACACGGGGATCCCGACTGGGTCTACGAGGAGGAGTTCGACTTCTCCGAGGCATGGTGGTGGTCGCCCGACTCCGAGCACGTCGCGCTCCTGCGTTTCGACCGCGCCGGTGTGTCCCGGTTCCCCATGGTCGTGACCGGGGACGGACCCATGCCCCGCCACGAGCCCTTCGACTACCCGAAGGCCGGCTCGCGCAACAGCCGGGTCTCGCTGCTGCTGCATCCCTGGGCCGACACCGACGCGCAGCGCGTGATCGCCACCGTCGACACCGACCAGGGCTACCTCGTGCGTGCCGACTTCACACCCGACGGTCGCACGCTGACCTACCAGATCCTCGATCGCGACCAACGCGGGCTGCGCCTCTTCGCCCTGGACCTCACCGACACGGATGCGATGCCGCGTCTCGTGCTCGAGGAGACGGCCGAGGCGTGGGTCGAGGTCGACCGCGACCTGCACCTGCTCGACGACGGAAGCTTCCTGTGGACCAGCCGCCGTAGCGGGTTCCGGCACGTTTGGCGCGGCCGTCTCGATGGGGGTGCGTTGGAGCCGCTGACGCAGGGCGACTTCGATGTCCACTCCATCGCCGGGGCGAACACCGACCACGCGATCCTGCTGACCCAGCGGACACGGCCCGTCGACCGCAACCTCGAACGTCTCGACCTCGACGACGCACGGCTGACGCGTCTGAGCGGTGAGCGCGGTTGGAGTTCCGCGAAGGTCGCACCCGACGCCGAAGCAGTGGTCCACACCTGGTCGACCGCGGACCAGCGGCCGCAGGTCGAGCTGATCGACCCGCGCGGCCGTCGACTGGCGTCGCTGCACGAGGACACCATGGAGGACCTGGCGGACCTCGATCCCGTGGAGTTCGAGATGCAGACCATCGAGGTCGAAGGAGCGCCGGAGATGTGGGGACGCATCACGCGGCGCGGCGACTTCGACCCGGCGCAGGAGCACCCGGTGTTGATCTACGTGTACGGCGGACCGGGTGCCCAGGCGGCACGTGACCGCTGGGGAGGATCGAGGAGCCTGTTCCATCGCATGCTCGTCGAGCGCGGCTGGGTGGTGGTCACCGCCGACGGTCGGGGCAGTGCAGGTCGCGGTGTCGAGTACGAGACCGCGACCTACCTGCAGCTCGGAACGCACGAGATCGACGATCAGGTGCGCCTGGTCGACTGGCTGCGCGCGCAGGAGTGGGTCGATCCCGACGCGTTGGCGATCCATGGCAGTAGCTACGGGGGCTACGCCAGCATCGGGGCCGCGATCCGGGCCGAGGGTCGACTCGCCGCCGCCATCGCCGCCGCGCCGGTCACCGACTGGCGCTTCTACGACACGGGCTACACCGAGCGCTACATGCTCACGCCCGGTCTCAACCCCGAGGGCTACGAACAGGGTTCGTGGTTGCACCAGGTCGACGACCTCGAAGTTGCACTGTTGTTGTTGCACGGCACCGGAGACGACAACGTGCACGACCAGAACACGCATCGGCTGGTCTCGGCCCTGGTGGAGGCACACAAGACCTTCGATCTGATGATCTATCCGGACAAGAACCATGCGCTCCCGGGTGAGGCCACGCGTTACGACGTCTACCGCCGTCATGCCGAACACCTCGACCGGCACGTCGCACCGGTGGGCGATGTGGAGGGCTCGCCCGAGTGACCCTGCGGTCCTCCACACTCGGTTCTCCGGAGTGCGCCGAGCGGGCCCCCGGCCCGGAGCCGGGCCCCGCCTCGGGCCTCGGAGGCGTGTCGCGCACGGGACGCCCTTGCCCTCGTGGCGCCCGGCGCATAGGGTGCCCGATGGGAACCGAGCGGCACGTGGCGTGTATGCTGGCGGTCATCGGTCCCCAACGGCCTTCCTCCCGATCCGATCGAACGCAGGAGGTCGAACCCCCATGTCGTCCACGACGCGCCCTTTGGCCGTCCGGAGTCCGCAGCCGTCCCGATTCGCCACCGAAGTCCGCATTTCGTCGGAACCGGGTGTGCGAGAACTCCCAGGAGAGGCGGTGACCGTGCCCGACTACACCGCCCACCCCTTCCTCGATCCCGATCTGTTCCGCCGCGATCGCTACGCACTGCGCTACTTCCAGAGGCTGTTCCGCGATTCCCTTCGCAACGACTGGCAGTACTCACGCCTGCTGAATCGTCTCCTGCACCCGATGGGCGACGAATCCGCGCTCGAAGTCGACGAGCGCGTGCTGGCCAGCTACTTCGACGACGCCTCGCGCTACGTCTCCGAGTTGTCGGACCTCGTCGCGCCCGACGACCGTCAGCGCTACGAACCACTGCCCGAAGTGGCCGAGTGCAACGATCTGCGCGAACTCGGCGAGTTGTTGTTCGCCCGTGACCACGCCGATCCGGGGCGCGCCCGACGTGTCCGGTTCGAGGCCCAGCGCAAGCTGTACCTCACCAAGCTGCTCATCCAGATCGAGCACACCCGCGTGGTGCAGGACGGGCCGCGCCACCGGCGTTACCTGATCGAACTGCTCGACCGCGAGCTGTGGGCCTTCGCCACCGACGCGCGCGACGAGGTCGCCGCCTACGCCCTGGACCCGGAACAGGACGTCTCGCGCAACGGCGATGATCTCGAGTCGTGGAACTTCCGGGTGCGGCGCGTGCAGCGCGCGATCCCGGGCGGCGAGATCGACGTCGACGTCTATCACTTCGACACCCGCTTCAAGCGCGAGAGCGCCGGCTACGACTACAGCCCCGGCGGGACGGAGTACCGCGTGGCCGAGCGTACCCGCTACGCCCAGATGAAACGCAACCGCTCGGCGTCGATCCTCTCGAAGATGCTGCGCAAGGGGATCAACGACCCCAACTCGATCACCGACATGCTCGGCGCGAAGTTCATCGTGGCCACCGAGCGCGACGTCCAGCGGCTCGCCGAGCTGCTGCACCACGTGCTCGGGGGGATCTTCCTGTTCCGCAACCAGGTCGACCTGTTCCGCCGGCCCGAGGACCACGGAATGCTGAACCGGTTCAGTGCCCCGGACTTCAAGACCTTCAAGGAAGACGTGGACATCCTGTACCGTCCCGCCGAACAGGAGAACGGCCGGGCCTACTTGTTCAGCGTGGAGCTGCAGATCTTCACCGTGGAGAGTTTCCTGCAGACGGTCCACAGTCGCGCCTACACCTCGCACCGCGAGTACAAGCGGCGCCAGTTCCTTCAGGGCGTGATGCCCTACGTGTTTCCGGCCAGTCTGTACGGCGCTCCCTCGCCTTCGCAGGAGCGCGGATCCCTCGACGGAGAAGCTGCCTGATGCCCATTCGATTCCAGGACGAAACCCGGCGCGGAGTGCGCGTGGTCCACCTCAGCGGGTCGTGGACTGCCGGCCCCGACGACGATCCCCTGCGCGCACAGTACCGACAGTGGATCGAGAACGGCGAGCGTGTCTTCGTCATGGACCTGTCGGCTCTCGATCTCCTGAACTCGATCGGTCTGGGCAAGCTGGTGAGCTACTACACGTCTTTGGCCCGTGAAGGCGGCCGGGTGGCCCTCGCCGGGCTGACCGAACGCAACCGGCGTGCGGCCTACATCGCCCGTATCCTTGACCTGTTCGAGGAGTTCGAGGACGTCGACACGGCGGTGGACGCCGTCGCGCCGGCGGAGAACTGAACCTGCACCGTCCCGCGTCCCGGAGCGAGACCATGAACTACGGCTACACCCGTGAAGTCGATCATCCCTTCGACCGCGCCGTCGAGCGTGTGACCGAAGAACTCGGCAAGGAGGGCTTCGGCGTGCTGACGTCGATCGACGTCAAGGACACGCTCAAGAAGAAGCTCGACGAGGATCGCCGGCCCTACGTGATCCTCGGCGCGTGCAATCCGCACTTCGCCCATCAGGCCCTGCAGATGGAAGAGGATCTCGGGCTGTTGCTCCCGTGCAACGCGGTGGTCTACGAGAACGAGAAGGGCCACACCGTGATCGGCGCGATCGACACCCACGCCATGCTCGGACTCGTGGGCAACGACGCACTCGACCCGGTGGCCGACGAGGTCAACGCGAGGCTGCGGCGCGCGATCGACGCCGTCTGAACGACACCGGCCGGTCAGCCGCTGCGGGGGCGGACCACACCGAGCACGGTCGTGTAGCCGTGCACGTAGGTGTTGCCCCCGACCGGCCCGATCTCTCCATTGGCGAAGAACCCGGCCACGGGCATGGGTCCGAGTGCTTCGTGCACCGAGGACACGTCGTGGTTCGCGGTCCCGAAGAGGTTGCGGCCCCGGCCGAGGCAGCTGAACTGCAGGACGGCGGCGGGTTCGGTGTCGGGTCGGCCGCCGACATAGCGCTGCAGGAGCAGGTCGAGATCGGCGGCCGCGGTCCGTCCGTCGCGCACGTGGAACTGCACCGTCTGGCCCTGCCGCAGCTCCGATCCGACCGCGATCACGCCCGATTCCCGGTGCATGCCCAGGATGTTCCGCACCAGGAAGTCGCCGCGGCCCATCTCCTCGCGCATCTCGTCGACGACCAGGCCCAGGTGCAGGGCGTGTCGGGCGAGCTGCCGTTCGTCGTCGTCGAGAGTGGTGAAGACCTCCTGCAGGACCTCCGTCGGCGGACGCTCGTCGAGTGCCTGCAACAACTGGCCTTCGCACTCGGTGATCCGGGCCGGCGCGCCGATCGGCCGGCAACCCTGGGCCACGATCGGGTCCACCCGGACGTTGCCCCACACGGCGAGCACCGTCGCCCCCTCGCGTTCGATGCCCTCGTCGGTGAACAGGGCGGTCGCGCCCGGTCCGCTCGCACCGCTGGCCAGCCCCCCGACGACTCGCGACGCGGGGTAGGCGTAGTCCAGGCCCTGCAGCAGCTGTTGGTGGTCGATCGTGAAGGGATCGCACAGCACCACGAAGTCGGGGTGGAGCTGGGGGTCCACACCGAAGAGGTCACGCCACGGAGCGGGGCTCCCGTCGAGGGGTGGCAGGTCGTCGGTGCCGACCGACGTGCACCGCATGTCCACGCCGGGCAGGTTGGCGGCGAGCAGGACGATCCCCGGACGGTCCTCGAGCTCCAGGTGGGAGCCGATGACCGCGGCGGCCGAGCATCCGAGGATCGAGGGGCCCGGACCGAAGCCGTCACGGAGACGATCCACGACGCGCCCGAGATCGAACAGGTGCTGTTCGCTGGCGTGGACGAAGAGGAGATCCACCGGGTCGCCGTTCATCCCCTGGCGGACGTCGTCGACCACGGCGTCGAGCGCGTGGTCGATGTCCTTCGTGTCACTGATGGCACTGACCCAACGCACGGTGGTCCTCCCCTTCGCGGTTCCCGGCGTCGCCAGGCCGGGACGCGGTCCCTAGCTTGTCGGCGCCGCATTCCCACGTGACGCGCCCGACGATGCGCCGCATCCTCGGCCGATCCGGGACACGGCGCATCTCGGTCCCCGGCACTGTAGGACCATCGATGGTTCGATTCCAGCAGAGCACACGATGATCATCCCACCTCGCCGTCTCCTGCTCGCGCCGCTCCTGCTGCTCGTCGCCTGCGGCGGCTCGCCCGACCGCGGCGCCCCTCGTTCCGGCGTCCCGGAGCGCGTCGTGTTGTTCGGGCCGAATCTCACGCAGACCGCCCTGCGGCTGGGCCACGCCGACCGGATCGCCGCGATCACCGACTACTGCCACTGGACGCACCCCTCGGCCGAACCCCCGCGGATCGGGGGTGCGCTGGATCCGGACCTCGAGACCATCGCACGGATCGACCCCGACCTCCTCGTACTGCAGGGACGGAGCGAGAGACTGCGCTCCTTCGCGGCCGATCAGGGTTTCGCGGTGGCCGACGTCGAGATGGACGACGACGTGTCGTCCATCCTGCGGGGCGTGGTGGCGATCGATTCCCTGCTCGGAGGCGGAGAGGCCGTCCGCGGCCACGCCCTGGTCGACACCCTTCGGGCCGAACTCGCCGCGCTGCGTGGGCCGCGGAGCACCGGCGGCCCGACCGTCCTTCCCGTCGTCTCGCGGGACCCCGACACCGTGCGCAGCGTCCTGACCGCGGGAGACGGAACGTTCCTGCACGAGCTGCTGCTGCACGTGGGTGCACGAGCCTGGACGGAGGGACGGGGGCGTGGCTACTTCGACGTGTCGTTGGAGGAGCTGGTGGCCGATCCGCCCGACCTCGTGCTCGAGATCGCCGCCGCCGGGGCCCCGACCGACCCACGCCGTTGGCGTGAACCCTGGTTCGAGCTGCTCGGCGATGGCGTGGTCGTGCGCCGCCTCGAGACGCCGACCGCCCTGATTCCGGGGCCGGGCATCGTGCGCACCGCGCGCGCCCTCGCCGAGGCGACGTCCGGGATCGAAGCCGCGGAGGGTCCGCGGTGAGCGGGACCGAAGGTCTGCGGATCGACGCAGTGGGCTTCGGCTACGAGGCCCAGGTCCCCGTGCTGACCGGGGTCGACCTCACCGTCGCGCCCGGAGATCTCGTCGTGCTGGTGGGAGCGAACGGAAGTGGCAAGAGCACCCTGCTGCGTCTGGCGGCGGGCCTGCGCGATCCGGACCAGGGAACGGTGACGCTCGACGGACAGGACGTGGCCGCACTCGATCCGCGCGCGCGCGCGCGGGCCATCGCCTTCCTGCCGCAGGACGTCCAGCCCGTGCACCGCTTGACCGCGCGCGAGGTCATCGAGCTCGGTCGGCATCCGCACCGATCGGTGGCGTGGTCGTCGGCCGGACCGACCGACCGGGCCGCCGTGGACGAGGCCATCGCCGTCTGCGACGTGGTCGAGCTGCAGACCCGTGCCTTCGACACGCTCAGCGGTGGGGAGCGGCAGCGGGTGTCGATCGCGGCCGCGATCGCCCAGAGCGGGCGCGTTCTCGTGCTGGACGAACCGACCGCGGCGCTGGACCTGCCCCACCAGGTGTCGGTCTTCGAATTGCTGCACGCCCGCGCGCGCGCGGGGCTCGCGGTGCTGATCGCGACGCACGACCTGAACCTCGCGGCGTCCTTCGGCGATCGGGTGGTGGCCCTGCACCAGGGACGGGTCCTGGCCGGCGGAAGCCCGGGCGACGTGATCCGGCCCGAGGTGCTGGGGCCGGTCCTCGGTCCCAGCAGCTGGATCGGTCCCCATCCCGCGACCGGGGGGCCCTGCGTGCTGCCCCGGGCGGGCGGCGAGGCCCGATGACCGTGGCTCGTCCGACCTCCGGCCGGTTCCGCTCGCGCGGACGCGCGCTCGCCGCCCTGGCCCTGTTGGCGGTGGCCGTTCTCGCGGCGGCCCCGTGGTGGGGGCGGGTTCCGATCGACCCCCTGAAGGGACTGGCCGAGTGGTGGGCCGGAGATCCCGGCACCGACGGGCGTGTCGTCGCGCTGCGCCTGCCGCGCATCGTGGCCGGATTCGTGGCCGGCGCCACGCTGGCCGCGGCGGGGGCGAGCTTCCAGACCTTGCTGCGCAACGCCCTGGCCACGCCGTACACACTGGGGGTCTCGTTCGCCGGGGCCTTCGGCGCCTTCCTCGCCCTGAGCGTTCCGGCGTTCTCGCTGACCGTGGGGCCGCTGTCGACGATCACCGTCTTCGCACTTGCCTTCTCCCTGGTGAACGTGCTCACGCTGGAACGTTTCGCGCGGCGGGCTTCGGGACTCGGGGCGCACGAGCTGCTGCTGGCCGGCGTCACGCTGAACTTCGTGTTCGGCGCGGCGATCCTGTTGGTGCGTTTCCTGTCGGATCCGCTGCGGCTGCGCGCCATGGACCGGTGGATGATGGGCGGGCTGCAGATCGGGTCCTGGGACGAACTCGCGGCGCTGCCGTTGCTGGTGGTCCCGGCGCTGTTGGTGATCCTGCGAGCGGCACCGGCTCTCGATCAGCTCGCTCTGGGCGAGGAGCTGGCTGCGGCCCGCGGCGTGGATGTGGCACGGACCCAACGTCGCGTTCTGGTGGCCGGCTCGCTGGCGACCGCCGCCGTGGTGGCGGTCACGGGCCCGATCGGCTTCGTCGGTCTCTTGGCGCCGCACGCCGTGCGCGCGCTCCTCGGCGCCGGACATCGCGCATTGATCCCCGGGAGCATGTTGCTCGGCGGTACCTTCCTCGTGGTGGCCGACGGTGTCGCGCGGTCGATCACCCTTCTCGGCCGGGGCAGCGAGCTGCCGGTGGGAGTCCTCACGGCGCTGCTCGGAGGGCCGGCCTTCCTCGTGCTCCTGCTGCGCCAGCGCACCCGGCCCTGAACGCGCGGTGGCCGAGCGGAGGCCCCGGGACTAGGTTCGACGCATGGTACGGCTCACACGCATCTACACGAAGACCGGCGACGACGGGACGACGGGCCTGGTCGACGGATCCCGCCGTCCGAAGTGCGACCTCCGGCTCGAGAGCTACGGCACCGTCGACGAGTTGAACGCGGTGCTCGGCCTTTCCGTGGTCGCGGCCCGTCGCGACGGTGGCGAGATCTCCGCCGCGGTGGGCGCACTCCTGGAGCGGCTGCAGCACGACCTGTTCGACCTCGGAGCCGATCTGGCCACACCGGGTAACGGAGAGGGCCTGCGGATCACCGATGGGCAGGTCCGAGCCCTCGAAGCCGCGATCGACGAGCACAACGCGTCACTGCAGCCTCTCGAGAGCTTCGTCCTGCCGGGTGGCACGGAATTGGCCACTCTGCTCCACCAGGCGCGCACGGTGTGTCGGCGCGCCGAACGATGTGCGGTGCATCTGGCGGCCGAGGAGGAGATCGGGTCCCACGTGCTCGAGTACCTCAACCGTCTCAGCGATCTGTTCTTCGTGCTCGCACGGGCGGCGAATGCGCAGGGGGCGGGGGACGTCCTGTGGGTCCCCGGGAAGAATCGATCCTGAGACAGCGCCCGAGCGTTGTGGCCACGCTCACGGCTTGATGTTAGCCTGACGGGCAATCTGGGATCGGGGTGTGCCCCGCTCCGGTCTGCGCGTCGGGACGGCGGACTCCTGCCCGTGCCTCTCACCGCACGTCACGACGCAAGGGCGTCGACCGTCGGCGAGCCGCCGCGGACGCCCGACAACCCGTGTTGGAGGTGGCTGTCGTGCAGCGACGACCCGTCCCCTTCGTGGACGTTCCCGCGATGATGCGTGTCCACGGTGAGAACGTGGAGAAGGCGATCGCCGATGTCGTCCGCTCCGGAATGTTCATCAACGGCCCCAAGGTGCACGAGCTCGAGCAGCGACTCGCCGAGTACGTGGGGGTGCGCCACGCCATTGCCTGCGGCTCCGGGACCGACGCCCAGCAACTCGCGCTGATGGCCCTCGAGATCGGTCCCGGCGACGAGGTGCTCGTCCCCGACTTCACGTTCATCGCCACCGCCGAGGCCGTGGCGAACGTCGGGGCCACGCCGGTGATGGTCGACGTCGACCCACTGACCTTCACCATGGATCCCGTCGCCGCGCGCGCGGCGATGACGCCGAGGGTGAAGGCCATCGTGCCGGTGAGCCTCTTCGGCCAGACGGCGGCGATGGACGTGTTCGAGTCCATGGCCGAGGAATTCGGCGTCCACTGCATCGAAGACGCCTGTCAATCGCTGGGAGCCCGTCTGGGCGATCGTCGCAGCGGGAGTTTCGGGACGGCGGCCTTCACCTCGTTCTATCCGAGCAAGCCGCTGGGAGGGATCGGTGACGGGGGCATGGTCTTCACCGAAGACGACGATCTGGCCGAGCGGATCCGCCTCGTGCGCGAGCACGGTCAGGTGGGTCGTCACGAGCACGCCGTCCTGGGTGTGAACAGCCGGCTGGACGCCCTGCAGGCCGCGGCTCTTCTGGTGAAGCTCGACACCTTCCCGCGTGAGGTCGAGCTGCGCCGGGCGTGTGCCGAGCGCTACGACACGGCGCTGGCCGACCTGGTCCGGACGCCCTTCATCGCTCCGGGTCGCTTCTCGAGCTACGCGCAGTACACGATCCGGCTGGCCGACTCCGGATCGCGCGACGTCTTCTGCGATCATCTCTCGGAACTCGAGGTCCCCACGGCCCTGCACTACCCGCGGCCGGTGCAGACGCAGGTCTCGTTGCAGCGCGTGATCCAGCGGCGCGTGCCCACCCCGGTGACCGCCGAGCTCTGCGAGACCGTGATCTCGTTGCCGTTGTCGGCCTACATGGAGATCGACGACCAGGAACGGGTGATCGAGGCGGTCCACAGCTGGGCCGTGAGCGGTGATCGGGCGGCGGCGGCCGGGCGCTGACCCCACGACACGACCGTGTGAACCTTGCGAAGCGGCGCGGGACTTTCCCGCGCCGCTTCGTGTATGATCTCCGTGTACGATCATCCCAGCGCCTCGCCCTACGGCGCGTCCGCCCGTCCCTGATCCTCTCGACCCCTCCCGGTACCCCGTGCAGCTCGCTCGACACCGCCGATCGACCCGCGGGATCGTCCTCGCGGTCCATGCCGTCCTGTTCGTCCTGATCGCAACGTCCGCGTCCGCGGCCGACTGGCGCTCGTGGGTCGACGGAGCCGACTACGATCCGAGCGTCCCCGATCCCGACCAGTGGCTCGGGCGTCCCTTTGCCGAGCGTCATACCACCGTCGAAGAGATCTTCGGTTACGTGCGCGCCCTGGAGCGCACGAGCGATCGCGTGCGGGTCGAACGGATGGGACGGAGCGTGCAGGGCGACCCGCTGTTGCTGCTCGTGATCGGCGAACCGGGGGTCGAGGTCTCGACGAGCCGTCGGGACTCGCTGCTACGGATCGTCCGTGATCCGTGGCGCTCCGACGAGGAGCGCCGCCGTCGCGCGGCCGAGGGGTTGCGGCCGGTCGTCTGGATCGCCTGCAGTGTGCACGGAGACGAGGCATCGGGTTCGGACGCGGGGCTGTTGCTGGCCTATCACCTGGCGGCCGATCGGAGCGAGCGCACGCGAGACATCCTGCGCGAGTCGATCGTCCTCGTCGGTGCCTCGCACAACCCCGACGGTCGCCGTCGCTTCCTGCAGCACGTCCGCAACTTCGGCCGGCACGAACTCGATCCCGATCCCTCCCCGTGGGCGGCCGAGCACTGGCAGTTGTGGCCCGGTGGGCGCACCAACCACTTCCTCTTCGACCTCAATCGCGACTGGGCGTTCCTCACGCAACAGGAGACGCGTTCGCACGTCGATGCCTTCCTGCGCTGGCGTCCCCAGGTCTTCGTCGATCTGCACGAGATGGGGCGGGAGTCGAGCTACTTCTTCCCTCCGCCGGCCGACCCCATCAATCCGAACATCCCCGAAGACCACCTCGAGTGGTTCGAGGTCTTCGGACGGGCCAATGCGGAAGCCTTCGACGCGCGCGGTTTCGATTACTACGTGCGCGAGGACTTCGATCTCTTCTACCCCGGCTACGGGGACAGTTGGCCGACCTTGCAGGGTGCAGTGGGCATGACCTACGAGCAGGCCACCACGCGTGGTCGGGCGCTGCGTCAGCGCGGCGGACGGATCGTGGGCTATGCCGACGCCGTGCACCGTCATTTCGTGGCTTCGTTGACGACGGTTCGCACGACGGCCGAGCGATCGCGGGACCTGGTGCGCTCCTATGTCGAGTTCCACGAGGAGGCCCGGCGCCGGGCCGAGGACGACCGCCGCGAGGAGCTGGTCGTCTCGGTGGCCACCAAGGGTGCCGAGGCGACACGTCTGGCCCATGTGCTCGCGGAGCAGGGGATCGAAGTGTGGCGCACCAACGAGGCGCGTGAGGTCTCGCTGACCGTCTACGACGACGACGACGAGCGCGACGTGCGGTTGCCCGCAGGCAGTTTCCGCATTCCCGTGCAGCAGCCCGCGTACGCGCTCGTGCGGAGCCTGCTCGATCCCCATACGCCGATGGACGACGAGTTCCTCGCCCAGGAGCGCGCGCGCCGGGAACGTGGCCTCCACAACCGCTTCTACGACGTGACCGCCTGGTCGCTGGTGTTCAGCTACGGGGTCGAGGCCTACACTTCGTCACGGCGTCTCGACGTCCCGAGCGAACGCTTGCGCCACGGCGAGGCCGACTGGCATCCCGACGGTGGCATCGTGGGGTCGCGGGACGCCGGCTACGGTTGGATCGTGCCCTACCGCGACAACGCGGCGGTCGAGGCCTTGCTCGCATGCTGGAGGGCCGGCCTGCAGGTCGAGACGGTGCTCGGTGCCTTCGTGCACGGCGGCGTCGAGATTCCGCGCGGAAGCTTCGTCGTCAAGCGGGCCGCCAACGACCACGTGGTCGACCTCGACGACGTGATGGCGTCGGTGGCCCGGAAGGCCGGAGTCGACGTCCACGGGATCGACGCGAGCTGGACCGATCGCGGGCCATCCCTCGGCAGTGGGCAGGCACGGGTCCTGCGCGAGCCGTCGGTCGGTCTGGTGACCGGACCGGGGGTCTCGCCGGCCAGCGCGGGCGGGCTGAACTGGTTGCTCGAGGACCGTTACGGCCTGGACTTCACCACGCTCCTGCTCGGTTCGCTGCACCGGGTCGATCTGTCGGACTTCGACGCACTGCTGATTCCCTCCCTGGCCGACGCGCACGCACTTCCCCTGGACGCACTCGAAGGATGGGTCGAAGCCGGTGGAGTCCTGGTCGCCGTGGGTGACGGCGCGGCAGCCATCGTGGAGCCGCGCGGCGAGGACACCGAGCAATGGACCACCGTCCAACGTGTGCGCGATCTGGCCGATCTCACCGACGAGGAAGGACGTCTGGGTGAGTTCGTGGTCGGTGCCGATCCCGAACCCGACGAACCCGGTTCGCCGTTGCCTCCCGAGCGCCGCCCGCTACGGACGCCCGGTGCCATCGTGCGCCTGCAACTGGACGAGTCGCACTACCTCACGCTCGGCGAGAGCCGAACGGCCCACGCACCGGTCCTCAGCGATCGCATCCTGACTCCGTCACGGAGTGGACGTACGGTTGCGCGGATCGATTCCGAACAGCCGCGGCGGTCGGGATTCATGTGGCCGGTCATGGAGGAGGCCCTGAAGGGCAAGGCCTACCTGGTCGAGGAGACGCGCGGCCGCGGCCGCGTGATCCTGTTCGCCGAGGACCCCGGATTCCGCGGCACGTGGGAAGGATTGCACCGCCTGCTGTTGAACGGGTTGCTGTTGGGACCGAGTCTCGCGGGCTGAGCGGGATTCAGTCCTGGAATCGGTGTCGAGACGCCACGTATTCGTGACGCCCATCACGACGGATTGCGTGTAGGATCGCACACCACAGATCTTGAAGACCCTTACCGCTGGCGCGGGTCACGGGTTCGGGTAGACTGACCATCGACGATCGGTCAAGAGATCGTTAACCTCCCGAGGTCTTCCCGGCCCGCGCCGGGATCGGACCGAAGAGGAGCGCGGACGTGGTCCGCATGCATCGCAACTGGGGGTCGAGCTCACACACGGGCGCCGTGAGTCGACCTGTCGAGCGATTCACTGGGCGTGGTGAACGCTCGCGATGCAGGGCAGGTTTCGGAGGACCGGCGGAACCACGGGACCAGGTTCCCCGGTCGATCCACTCCGGAGCTCCGACCCGTCCGCGCTCCCACCTCGACTTCGAACGGACTCACCGATGACGCCGCCGGATCCCGGGTCGCGCCCGGTCGAGACCGAGCTCAAGCTGCTGTTGCCCGATCGCGAGGCCGTCCGGCGTCTGATCGACGCCCTGGGCCCCGAGTCGACCCCGCAGCACCAGGTCAACGTGTACTTCGACGACGGCGACGGAACCTGGAGCGCGGCCGGGTGGGCCGTGCGCCTTCGCCGTGAGAACGGCTCGCTGAAGTTGACCGTGAAGACCACGGGCACGGCGCGGGGGGACTTCGTCGAGCGCGGCGAGTGGGAGACCGATCTCGATCCCGATCGCGAGGCCGCATTGTCCGACGGCGGTGCGCCGCTCCTGCAGGCCGTCGAGCGGTTGCTCGGCGATCAGGACCTTCCACCGCGGCTGCGCGAGGCGGGCCTGCGCCCGGTCGGGACCATGCGCAACCTGCGCCGCCGGGCGCCCCTGCCCGGCTTCGAGGGTCTGGTCGTGGAGTGTGACGAGACCACCTACCCCAACGGCGAGGTCCTGTACGAGGCCGAGCTCGAGGTCGAGGACGCGAGCGGGGCCGAAGACGCCGTCTCGCGGTTGCGTTCGATCTTCGAGCGCCTGGACCTGCCCTGGCGGCCGTCCGACGTGAGCAAGCGCGCGCGGCTCGAGCGTGTTCTCCGGGGCGGCGCCGCGTAGATCCGCACGAGCAGGGTACGCGACGGCCGGCCCCGCTGGGCGGAGCCGGCCGTTCGTGGGCGCGCGATCAGGGGCTGACGGAGACGCCCTCGGACCGGTCGAGTATAGACGACGCGCTGCGAGAGGACCAGAGCGCGGTGGTCTCGGGATCGCCGTCGATCTCGGCCATCAGTCGCTCGGTCAGGGTGGTGCGATCCTCGGGGTCGCCCGACGACAGCAGGCGTTCGGTCTCGTCGGTGGTCTCGACGCGTGGTGTGCGTGTCTGGAGCAGCGGATGGGCGTCGGGGTCGACGGTATCGCTCGGGACCGGCCGGTAGCGGTTGAAGAAGTCCAGGTGCCACCAGAGGAACTCACCGACGCGGCGCCGGCCGCGGTCGTCGTCACCGAAGTGGGCGAGGGCGAGGGCGCGGTAGCGGCGCAGCACGTCGAGGCGCGCCTCGGGATCGAGCAGGTGATCGCGTCGCTCGGCGATCTCGCGGAAGAGCCATGGCTTGATCAGCGCACCGCGCGCGAGCATCACGCCGGCACAACCGGTGTGGGCGCGGTGCCGCTCGACGTCGCGCCAGGTCAGCAGGTCTCCGTTGCCGATCACCGGGATCGTCACGCTGTCGACGAGGGTGGCCACGGCGTCCCAGTCGGCCGCGCGGCTGTAACGTTGGGCCCGGCTGCGTCCGTGCAGGGTGACGGCGTCGGCTCCCGCGTCCTCGCAGGCACGGGCCACCTCGAGGAAGCGCGGCTTCGAATCGTCGTATCCCAGGCGAATCTTCACGGTGAGCGGTACGTCGATCGCCGCCCGCATGGCGGCGACCAGCTGCTCGACCTTGCGCGGCTTGCGCATGAGCGCCGCCCCCATGCCCTTGCGGCAGAAGGCGTCGATCGGGCAGCCCAGGTTCACGTCGACGAAGTCGGCCCCGCGTTCGACCGCGATCCGTGCGGCGTCGGCCATCTCCTGGGGGACACGGCCGGCGAGCTGGGCTCCGAAGGCCGGTTCGTCGTCCGCGCGGCGCAACAGTGCCATTTCGCCCCGCTTGCCCTTCAAGACGAAGCGCGCGACGGCCATCTCGCCGCAGGTGATGCGCGCTCCCAGCTCCACCGTCAGCCGACGGAAGGGGAGGTTGCCGCCCTTGGTCAACGGGGCGAGCAGCACGGAGTCGCGGAAGTAGGCCTGTCGGGCGTCGGCGTCCATGGGCGACCAGCTTAGGAGGTTTCGGGCTGGTGGCCAGCGTCGACTTGACCGCCGTGTCCGGGTCGGTCCACCCTCTGCGCTTCCCGCGCCGCGAACCCGGCGCGCTCGACCCGCTCCCGGAGGCAGACCTTGGAGTTCGTGAGCATCGCCGATGACGTGCGTCTCGGCCAGGACGTGAAGATCCACCGGTTCGTGAACCTGTACGGGTGCGAGATCGGCGACGAGACGCGCATCGGCACCTTCGTGGAGATCCAGAAGGGGGCGCGGATCGGCCGCCGGTGCAAGATCAGCAGCCACACCTTCGTGTGCGAGGGTGTCGACATCGGCGATGGTTGTTTCGTCGGCCACGGCGTGCTGTTCATCAACGACAAGAACCCGCGCGCCGTCACCCCCGAGGGCGAGCCCGAGGGCGAGGACGACTGGGCCGGCCGCTTCGTCCGTACCCGCATCGGCGACCGGGTCTCGATCGGCTCGGGGGCGATCGTCATGGGCGGCGTGACCGTCGGCGACGACGCACTGATCGGTGCTGGTGCGGTGGTGACCCGCGACGTGGAAGCGGGCGCGACGGTGGCGGGGGTGCCGGCCCGCGTCATGCGGCACGGCGGCTGAGTCGTTCTCGTCCCCCTGGCGCGCGAATTGTTGGGCCTCGACCGGGGCCGGCCGTGGAGAGCCGGTCGGTGTCGATCGAGGTGGCCATGCGTGGAGTGCTGTTCGCCCTTCCCGAGGACGTCGAACGCTTCGAGGTGGTTCTGCGCCGCGGCCTGGGGGCCGAAGCGCTGTTGCCGCGGGGTCGTTGGTTGCCCGCGCGTCGCGACAACCGCACCGTGGTCCGCGCCGCGCTCCGGCGTCGCGGGTGGGTGGTCCGTGAGCGGCCCGAACGCGCCTTCGACCGGATCCTGGTCGATGCGGCCGTGCCGCCGACCGCGGTCCTGCCCTGGCTCGCCCCCGGCGGACGGGTGGTCCTGTGGTTCGAGGGCGGACGCTCGCCGTGGGTGCTGGGGCCGATCGCCGGCCCCGTGGCCCAACCCGAGATCGCGGCCCTCGCGGTGGGCCACGGCGTGGACCGATCGGGCCTGCATCCCGAGCACACGACCGTGGTCGGAGACCCGCGCCTCGATCCCGCGGCCGACCCGGGAGCCGCGGCCCGGGCTCGCAGCTCCCTGGGACTCGACCCTCGCCGTCCCGTGATCGTGGTCGCCCCGGAGCGCGCTCTACCCGGAGACCGCTGGGCCGCCGCGCTCGCCTCCCTGCGATCCGACGCGCAGGTGGTGCTCGCACCGAAGGGTGCGGTGTGGTTGCGCGATCCCTGGCCGCGCGCCTGGACCGGTCCCGGACTCTTCGTGGCGCGGCCCGGCGAGGAGCCGGCCTTCGCGGATCTGCTCGCGGCGGCCGATCTCGTGGTGTGCGACGGCGAGGCGATCGCCCGTTCGGCTCTCATCTGCGGGCGGGGGGTCGTGGCCTGGGCCGACGGTCGCCATGGCCGCCCGGACGGAGAGTTCGACGTCGTCGACGACGTGCACCGCCTGCGGGAAGCGGTCCTGGACCGCTCGCTCGCTCCCGCCCCGCACGCGTCCGGGTCCGCGTCGGCGACTGCGGCGCTGGCCGCGGTGTTCACCGCCGCGCCTCTCGACGTCGCTGCGCTCTGATCGCCGGGTGCTCAGTGGCCCGCGCTCGCCTCGCGCCAGACCGGGGCGGCGTCGAGCACCACCGACATCCGACCTCCCAGCCGGGCGGCGGGTCGCGGCTGGGACGTGGCCACCGGGCGCCGGCGCTGACCGTGTTGGGCGAGCAGCCGGGCAACGTCGACACGACTCTGCGGGTCGTCGGTCCCGGTGATCTCGCGGGTCAGGACCATTCCGCACAGCCCGTCCTCGATCAGGTCGGACAGGCGTTCGACGTCGCGATGCCGAGGCTGGTCGCGGCGCAGCATCGAAGGCAGGACGCCCGAGGCCAGCAGGGTGGGTGTGCCGCGGTCGCTGGCGTGTCGGACCGCCGAGGCGAGCATCGCATCGGTTCGGCGGGTGCCGAGCGAGTGGCGCAGTTCCTCGCGATCGAAGAGCAGGGCGTCCGCCACCTCGCAGAGGGGTCGCAAGGCGTGACGCAGGGCGCGCGGTGTCGACAGGGTCACGCTGAGCCGGACGGAGTCGGGCAGGAACTCGCGGGCATGCAGCACGTCCTCCGCGCTCCGCACCCCGCGCAGGTTCACCCAATCGAAGTCCTCGGCCGCGGCGAAGACGAGGAACTCGCTCGTCGTGAGCAGCGTGTCGCGATGCCGGGTGTCGGGGCCCGGGATGTCGAACAGCACCGGGTGGGCGCACGCCTCGCGACGGCGCTCGATCGTCTCGAGCGTGCCGCTGGCGCCGTCGATCCGCACCCAGTCGATGCCGCGGGGCACTGCGCCGGGCCCCTCGATCGTGGCGACGAGAAGAACCGGCAGGGAACGGGCGGCGTCGACGGAGGGCGAGGCCAGCAGCTGCGGAGTCATGATTCCTCCACGGGACGAACGGCAACGATCTTCGACGCCGCGCTGTGCAAAGGCGGTGCCGCGTCCGTGGTGAGGGCCGCGCGGGCGGTCTACGACGGGCCGGACGCCGATTCCCCACCGTGGGCGGGACGGCGGGGAGGATTGGCCCGGAAGTTGGGTCGGCAAGCTTTGCGACGATGCGAGAACAGGATGTGCGTCTGAACGCGTGCCACCTCACTGCGCGTGGTGAAGCGATCGAGCAGCAGATCCCGCAGGTGGTCGGTGTCGGTCACCACGACGTGCAGCAGGAAGTCGTGTTCGCCGCTCACGTGGAACACCGCGACCACCTCGTCGACGTCGTCCACGTCGTCGAGGAAGGTGTCGACCACCTCCCGCGAGTGTTGGGTCAGCTGCACGGCGATCAGTGCCTGGACGCCGATTCCCAGCGCGTCGTCGGACACCTCGGTCCGCGCGGGTCCGAGGGCCCCGGTCGCTCGTAGCCGTCGCACGCGTTCCAGGCACGACGAGGGGGCGAGGTGCACGCGCGCGGCCAACTCCTTGTTGCTCAGCCGAGCATCGTTCTGCAATGCCTCCAGGATGTCGAAGTCGATTCGGTCGAAGTCGCTCACAGGGCCTCGGTTCCGGAGTGGATTCGGTATCGAACGAACAGGATTCGACTAGTGTGTACGATGACCGAAGGTCGTGCAAGCAGAGTCCGCGTTCCCCGGAGGCCCCCGTGTCGATCCATCCGCGCACCCGCAGTGTCCACGCCGGTCGGGACGACCTCGCCCGGCTCGGCGTCCACGCTCCGCCCATCGACCTGTCGAGCACCTATCCGCTCCGCGACCTCGACCGTGCCACCGGTAGCCTCGACGCCATGGCCCACGGGGAGGGACCGCGTCACGGCGAGGCGGTGTACGCGCGCCTGCACAATCCCACCGTCGCGCGCTTCGAGACCGCACTGGCCGAACTCGAGGAATGTGCCGAAGCCGTCGCCTTCGGCTCGGGCATGGCTGCCATGACGGCGGTCCTCATGGCCGCCCGCGAAGACGGCGACGAGATCGTCGCGGTGCGTCCACTCTACGGAGGCAGCGATCACCTGCTCTCGGGTGACCTGCTCGGGCTGACGGTCCGATGGACGGCGGCCGACCGTGTGGCCGCGACGATCGGTCCCCGCACGGCCCTGGTCGTGCTGGAGACGCCGGCGAATCCCACCCTCGATCTCGTCGACCTCGACGCCCTGGTCGGTGCCGCGGACGGCGTGCCCGTCCTCGTCGACAACACCTTCGCCACACCCGTCCTGCAGCGCCCGGCGGGACACGGTGCACGCATGGTCCTGCACAGTGCGACGAAGTTCCTCGGGGGCCACGGCGACGTCGTGGGGGGCGTGGTCGCGACCGATTCCACGTGGGCGGCACGTTTGCGCCGTGTGAGGGTCGCCACGGGAGCCCTGTTGCATCCACTCGCGGCCTACCTGTTGCATCGCGGACTGCCCACCCTCGGCCTGCGGGTGGAGGCGTCGCAGGAGACGGCGACCGCGCTCGCGGCGCGCCTGGCCGACCACCCGTCGGTCCGCGCGGTGCGACACCCGTCGCGACCCGGCGCCGATCCCGACGGTCTGGTCGGTCGTCAGATGAGCGGGCCGGGTTCGCTCGTCACCTTCGACGTCGACGGCGGACACGAGGTCGCGGCCACGGTGATGAAGTCCACGCGGTGGTTCACGCCGGCGGTCAGTCTGGGATCGGTGGACTCGTTGATCCAGCACCCGGCGGGGCTGACCCACCACGTCGTCGATCCCGACGCCCGCGCCGCCAGTGGAATCGGGCCGCAGACGCTGAGGATCTCGGTCGGCCTGGAACACGTCGACGACCTGTGGGCCGACCTCGACTCCGCGCTGCGGCGCGCGGCGGATACGAGGGTGCGACCGGTGCGCGTCTGATCACCGACTTGTCGTCGGCCGGAGGATCCCGGATCATGGAGGCTTCCCCGCAACCCGGTGCGTGACTCCATGCCCATTCCCGTGGTCGACGCCGCGTCGCGGCGGCCCCTGCGCCGCGCCGACTTCACCGACTGGACCTCCTACTACTGGACCTACCAGCACCAGTTGGTGACCGAGCACCTCGTGCCCTGTCTCCGGGACTGGGATGTGTGGTCGGACGGTGTGCGTGTGTTGGACGTGGGATGCGGCGACGGCGGCGCGAGCACGGCGCTCGCCGAACACGGAGCGCGGGTCCAGGGCTTCGACCTCGACGGCAGGCGCATCGCCGGCGGGGTCGAGCGGGCCCGGGCCCGCGGCGTCGATCTGGACCTGTCGACGGCCGACGTCACCGACGCCGACACCCTCGACGACTTCGCCGGTCCCCACGACCTGATCCTCTTCCGCGACGTGCTCGAACACATTCCCGATGTCGATGCCGCACTGCGGAATTGCCGCGCACGCCTCGCCGACGGCGGAGGCATCGTCGTGATCTATCCGCCGTACTGGTCTCCGTACGGGGGGCACCAGCAGATCCTGCACCCACCGAAGAAGCTCGGTGTGCGCTGGGCCAAGCTTCCCTTCGTCCACTGGCTCGGTCTGCATCCATGGCGTGCCCTGGCCCGTGGTCCGGAAGGCGACGACCCCGAGTGGGAGGAGATCGAGACGATCCGACGCGCGTGTCTCACCGTCGGAGGTCTCGCCGATCGCGCGCGCGCACACGGTCTGCGTGTGGAACGGGCGCGTCGCTATCTGCTGCGTCCGACCTTTCGTCTCCGTTACGGCACGCCCGTGGTGGGGGCCGGCTGGCTCGGGGAACTGCCGGGCCTGCGTGAACTCCTCGTGACGGGAAGCTGGGAGCTGTTGCGCGCGGTTCCGCGTGACGGAGTGTGACGGACGATCGCTCTCCTCGGCGCTCACGGGAGACGACCGGGCTTGGCGTGCGCACCCACTGCGGGTCCGTCCCGTGCTACGCTTCCGTGACACCGGGAGTGAGACACCATGGAACCGATCGACTACGAAGCCGAGTACGAACGCCTCCGAGACGAGATCGAGCAGTTGCCGCCCGAGCAGCGGGAAGCGCTTCGTGCGCTGCACGCCGAATCCGTCGAACGCCACGAGCAGATCCAGCGCGCCCGTACGCAGAACGAAGAGGCCCTGACCGCTCTGCGCCTACGTCTGCAGGAGATGGCCGACGGATTCCATCGACTCGACACCGCGGTCGCCGACCTGCGTCTGGTGACCAAGATGGCCCTGTTCGAGTACGAGGCGCGCCAGCGCGAGAGTCGCGGGGGCGGCACCGAGCCGCCCGTCGACGACGCCTGAGCTTGCTCCACGGCGCGGCCCGACCTACGATCCGCCGATCATGGACGAACGACCGATCGAACTCCCCGAGGGCCGTCCCGCCATCCGCGTGATGATGATGCCGCGCGAGACGAATGCGCACGGCACCATCTTCGGCGGGATCATCCTTTCCTACATCGACCAGGCCGGCGCGGTGGGTGCCGTCGAAGCTGGTGCCATGCGCGTCGTCACCGTGGCCATGGACAAGGTCGAGTTCCATCAACCCGTCTACGTGGGTGACCTGGTGTCGCTGTTCACCGAGGTGGAACGACGAGGTCGGACCTCGCTCACCATGCGGGTGACCGTGTGCGCCCAACGGGCGAAGCAGCCCCGGGATCTGGTGCTGGTGACCGAGGCCACCGTCACCTACGTGAACGTCGACGACGCCGGGACGCCGGCGGCGCTCGAGCCTCCCGTGTCCTAGGCCCGGCTCGCGTCGATCAGCCCGTAGCCGAGGAGCCGCCGTAGGCGATCCTGGGGCCAGTCGGCGTGGATCTCGATCGGCGCCTCTCCGTCTTCCAGCCTGATCGTGCGGGCGTGGAGCAGTTGGCCGTTCCGGTCCGGATCGAGCGCCGGATCTCCGTAACGAGGGTCGCCCACCACGGGCAGGCCGACGATCCGGCAGTGGGCGCGGATCTGGTGGGTGCGCCCGGTGAGAGGTTCGGCTCGGAGCAGACTCACGCCGCCGCTCCGGCGCAAGAGGTGGAAGCAGGTGCGTGCACGCTGGCCGCCGATCGTCGTCTCCTCGCCGGCATCGATCATGCGGGGTTCGTGGGTGCGGGCATCACGGCGCCGCGCGAGCGGGACGTCGACGTCGAAGCGCGCGGACTCGGGGGTGCCGTGGACCACGACCTCGTAGGTCTTGTGCACGTGATCGTGTTCGAGCGCGCGGCGGAATCGATCGAAGGCCGCCGCCGTGAGCGCCACGACCACGACCCCCGTCGTGTGCCGATCGAGACGGTGGCAGGGCTCCGGACGGACTTCGCCGGACCCGATGCGATCGCGCAGGAACTCCCGTAACCAGGCGGCGAGTGCGTGGTCGTCGCGTCCGTCGTCGCTGCAGGCGACTCCGGCGGGTTTTGCGACGAAGAGGAGGTCGTCGATCTCGGCGAGCACCTCGATCGGCGGACCGGTGTAGGGACGCGCGGGTGATGACGGCGGTTCCGTGCCGGCCGACGGGCGCGGTGTGTGGTGGACGACGACACGATCTCCTTCGGAGAGTTGCTGGTCCGCCCGACCACGCTTGCCGTCGACCCGGATCTTCTTCGTGCGCAGCAGGCGGCGCACCAGCGACATCGGGACGCGGCCCAACTGCACGGCGACGAAGCGGTCGAGGCGTCGGCCGGCGTCGGCGGCGGTGACCACGAACTCGTGCTTCACGACGCCTCGCCTCCAGTCGGAGGCCAGGGTTCGCCCAGGTCGCGGAGCCGCTCCACCGGGTCTCCCGCACGCGCGGCGGGGACGCGCCGGAGCACGATTCCCTCGCCCGTGCACACGGGGCAGGCCGGATCGGGATCGTCGCCGACTCCACAGCGCGGGCAGGGGAGCGACACCACCGCCGCGGGTTCCTCGTCGCAGGGTCTCGATGGTTCCATGGCCGGCGGCCTCCGACGAAGAAGGGGACGACCGCGCGGTCGCCCCCTCCGTCGATTCGATCGAGTGGCGCGGGGCGCTCAGTCCTCGATGTCGAAGCTCACGCCCTGGGCGAGCGGGAGCTCCGGGCTCCAGTTGATGGTGTTGGTCTGGCGGCGCATGTAGGCCTTCCACGAGTCACTCCCGGACTCGCGGCCGCCGCCCGTCTCCTTCTCCCCGCCGAAGGCACCGCCGATCTCCGCACCGCTGGTGCCGATGTTCACGTTCGCGATCCCGCAGTCGCTGCCCTCGTGGCTGAGGAATCGCTCGGAGCGGTACATGTTGCTCGTGAACAGGCTCGACGACAGGCCCTGCGGTACGTCGTTGTGCATGGCGATCGCTTCGTCGGTGTCGGAGTACTCCATCACGTAGAGGATCGGGGCGAAGGTCTCCTCCTGCACGATCTCCATGTCGTTGCGGGCCTTCACGACCGTGGGCTCCACGAAACAGCCCTTGCGGTCGATCCGCTTGCCACCGCAGAGGACCTCGCCGCCCTCCTGCTCGATCCGAGCCATGGCGTTCATCATGTCGTCGATCGCACCTTCGTCGATCATGGGTCCGACCAGCGTCTCGGCCTCCAGCGGATCGCCGATGGGCACGCTCTGGTAGGCCTTGACGAGCTTCTCGGTGAACTTCTCGGCGATGCTCTCGTGGATGATCAGCCGGCGCGTGCTCGTGCAGCGCTGTCCCGTGGTGCCCATGGCGCCGAAGGCGACGGCACGCAGTGCGAGGTCGAGGTCCGCCGTCTCGTCGACGATCACCGCGTTGTTACCGCCGAGTTCGAGGATGCTGCGGCCGAGACGTCCGCCGACGACCTGGCCGATGCGCTTGCCCATCTTCGTGCTCCCGGTCGCGCTGATCAGCGGGAGGCGTTCGTCGTTGATCATGCGCTCGCCGATGACCGAACCGCGGCCCACGGCCAGCGAGAACACGCCCTCGCAACCGTGTTCCTTCATCACCCGGTTGCAGATGTGCTGGATTGCGATCGCGCACAGGGGAGTCTTCGACGAGGGCTTCCAGATCATCGTGTCGCCACAGGCGGCGGCGACCATGGCGTTCCAGGCCCACACGGCGACCGGGAAGTTGAAGGCGGTGATGATGCCGACCGGCCCGAGCGGATGCCATTGCTCGTACATGCGGTGACGATCGCGCTCGCTGTGCATGGTCAGGCCGTAGAGCTGTCGCGACAGACCCACGGAGAAGTCGGCGATGTCGATGGCCTCCTGGACCTCCCCCTCGCCCTCGCTCAGGATCTTGCCCATCTCCCAGGCGACCAGCTGGCCGAGAGGCCGCTTGTACTTGCGGAGTTCCTCGCCGATGTCGCGGACGACCTCGCCGCGCTTCGGGGCCGGTGTCATGCGCCAGAGCCGGAATCGTTCCTGCGAGGCCTGGACGATGGTCTCGTACTCCTTCTCCCCCGCCTGCAGCACCTTGGCGATCGGCTCGCCGGTCACCGGGGACACGCTCGTGAGCTCCCCTCCACTCGGATTCTCGAGCCAGTCGGCGGCGTAGGCTCCAGAATTCACACCCGAAAGTCCCAGTTCACGTAGGAAGTCCCGCATCGCGCTCGTGCTCCGGTTGGTGGCGTAGGCTGGTTCCGTCCCGCGCGGACGCGCGGACGTGGGGCGTCGGAAGGGCGCCCGACCGGGCACGATAGCACAGGGTCTCCGCGGTGGCCACGGCACCCGGGAGCCGGTAGTTTCCCGTCCACTTCCCCTGACTGGAGACCGTCGTGAGCACCTCCGGACCGTCGAACCGCCTCGCGCACGAGAAGAGCCCCTACCTGCTGCAGCACGCCCACAATCCCGTGGACTGGTATCCGTGGGGCGACGAAGCCCTGCAGCGCGCGAAGGACGAGGACCGGCCGATCTTCCTGTCGATCGGCTATTCGACCTGCCACTGGTGCCACGTCATGGAGCGCGAGTCGTTCGAGAACGAGGAGATCGCACGGCTCATGAACGAGCGCTTCGTGTGCATCAAGGTCGACCGCGAGGAACGTCCGGATCTCGACGAAATCTACATGGCGGCGGTGCAGGCGATGACCGGACAGGGGGGCTGGCCCCTCAGTGCCTGGCTCACCCCCGACCTGGAGCCCTTCTACGGCGGGACCTACTTCCCGCCGGACGACCGTTTCGGTCGACCGGGATTCCCACGTGTGCTCGAGGCCCTGTCCGAAGCCTGGAACGAGCAGCGCGAGCAGGCGTTGACGCAGGCGCGGAAGCTGACCGAGGCCCTGTCCGGCCTGGGCGTCCCACGGGCCGGCGGTGAGATCGACGGTCGCGAAGTCGTCGACCGTACCTACGAATCGTTGCGGAACAGCTTCGAGCCGCGCAACGGTGGTTGGGGCAACGCCCCCAAGTTCCCGCGCACCGACTTCGGGGCCCTGTGTCTGCGCGTGTTCCACCGCACCGGCGACGAGCGCGCCCTGGACATGGTCTCGACCACGCTCGACGCCATGGCGCGCGGTGGGATCTTCGACCACCTCGGAGGCGGCTTCGCACGCTACTCCACCGACGAGCGTTGGCTGGTTCCGCACTTCGAGAAGATGCTCTACGACAACGCCCAGCTCGCCTTCCACTACGTCGAGGCCGTGCAGTTGACCGGTCGCGAGGATTGGGTCGCGGTCGCGCGTGCCACCTTCGACTACGTGCTGCGTGACATGACCGACGAGCGCGGTGGCTTCCACTCGGCCGAGGACGCCGACAGCGAGGGCGAGGAGGGCCGCTTCTACGTCTGGTCGATGGAGCAGATCGAGAAGCTGCTCGACGCCGAGGAACTGGACGTGTTCGCGGCCTACTACGGCGTGACCGCGGGCGGCAACTGGGAGGGGAAGAACGTCCTCGAACGCGCCACCACGATCGAACACGTGGCCCAACAGGTCGGGGTCGACGCCGGCGAGGCCATGGCGCGCCTCGACCGTGCGCGCGAGAGACTGTTCCGTCATCGTGAGCGCCGCATCCGGCCGGGTCTCGACGACAAGGTGCTCACCGCCTGGAACGGGTTGATGGTCCAGGCGCTGGCCCGCGGTGCGGTCGTGCTCGACGAACCGCGCTACGCCGAGGCCGCCGCGCGCGCCGCCGATTTCCTGTTGAACGAGATGCGCACCGATGGCGGTCTGTTGCGTCGCTGGCGCGAGGGCGAAGCTGCCATCGATGCCTTCGCCGAGGACTATGCCTTCCTCGTGCGCGGTCTCCTGGAACTCTACCAGTGCGATCTCGAGCCCCGCTGGATCCGGGCCGCGCGCGAACTCCACGACGAGTGCTTCGATGTCTTCGGTGACCCCGACGGCGGTGCGCTGTTCAATACGCGGCCCGATCGTGCCGATCTGATCGTCCGGACGAAGGCGGGATACGACGGCTCGATCCCCACCGCGAACTCGGTCGCCGCCGCCAACGCGCTGGTCCTGCACGAACTCACCGGTGAGGCCCGCTATCGGGAGCAGGCCGAGGGGATCGTGCGCACCTTCTCGGCCCTGCTCGAGGAGGCGCCCATGGCCATGGTGAGTCTGGTCCTGACCATCGACGCCCTCGAGAACGAACGCCCTACGGTGGTGGTCGCGGCCGCGGACCGCGACGAGGCCCGTGCGTGGGTCCACCGTGCGCGCCGGGGCTACCACCCCGATCTGGTGGTCGCGCACGCGCCGGCCGGCGATCCCCCGGCAGGTCTGGACATCCTCGAGGGCCGCACCGCGGCCGAGGGAGCTCCGCCGCGCGCCTACGTGTGCCGCGGCTTCCATTGCGAAGCGCCGACGGAGGATCCTGCCGATCTGGCGGGGGCAGCAGGTCTGCAAAGGAACGAGGGGGAATCGTCCCAGGGGTTCGCGTGACGACCTGCATCCCGCTCGCGGCCCGCGGCACGGCGCTTGCCACATTCCTGCGGTTCGCGCACGCTACCGCACCGACGATCCATCGGAGGGGGCTCCCTCGGTGACCGAAACCACCCTCGAGACGCCTCGCGTCCGGCCTTCCATGCACGCTCTCGTGCTCGACGGCCGGCTGCGCCTCGGTCAGCTCCCGCGGCCGGCACCCGCGGTGAACGGCGTCGTCGTGCGCGTCGACGCCTGCGCGGTCTCCCGTGTCGATCTCGACCTCGTCGCCGGGCGCCGCGCGGTGCAGGTGCGCCCCGCGGTCCTCGGCCACGAGTTCGTCGGCACCGTGGAGGAGGTCGGCGAGCGGGTCGACCCGGCCTGGCGGGGCCGGCGTGTCGTGGCCAGGCCCGTACTCGGATGCCGTCGGTGCGCGAGCTGCCGCGATCGCCGGACATGGCAGTGCGAGGAGGGTCGGGTCGGGGGGCTGGGGATGGGCCTGGTCGACGGTGCCTTCGCCGACTACGTCGGGGTCCCGGTCGAAGCCCTGATCCCCGTGCCCGGCGTCCTCGACGACGAAGAAGCTGTCCTGTCGTACTCGGTCGCCGTGGGCCTCGAGGTCCTGGCGCAGGTGCAGGGCGCACCGCCCCAGCGGATCCTCGTGGTCGGCGACGGAAACATGGGACTCCTGCTGACGCTCATGCTGCACGCCGCCGGACACACTGTGAGCGTGATCGGGCGACACCCTTCGCGCCGCGAACTGCTGTGGCGCAGCGGAATCGGTTTCCACGCTCTCGGCGATTCGGGTGCGCTCGACCCCGACGAGTGGAGCAGGGTCGTCGGTGAGCCCTTCGGTGTGGTGGTGGAGTGCTCCGGTCGCTCGGGCGGTCTGGACCTCGCCGCTCGTGCGCTGCGACCCCGCGGACGGATCCTCATGGTGAGTGACCACGCCGGGCAGCCCGGCGCGGACCTGCGCTTCCTCGTCGGTCGCGAAGCCGAGTTGGTCGGCGTCGGAGGCGGCCCTCTGCAACCTGCGATCGAGTTCCTCTCGACCCGCGTCGTCGACGTGTTGCCCCTGATCGACGCGAAGTACCCCCTCGACGACGGGGTGTCCGCGGTCGAGCGGGCCGGGCAGCGAGGCACTCTGCGAACCATGCTCGTCCGCGTGCCGCGTGAGAGGAGGGTGTGATCGTGCGTGCGGTCGTCGTCGGAGAGACCGGTCCGCAGTGGGCGGAGCGCGAACGTCGATCGCTCGTTCCCGGTCAGGCGCGCGTGCGCGTGCGCACGAGTGCGATCACCGGCCTCGATCGCGACGTGATCGCCGGACGCGTCGGCTTCACCGGCACGCCGGGTCACACCTTCGTCGGCGAGGTCGTCGAGGCCGACGGGCCTTCCGCGCGCGACATCATCGGTCGTCGGGTGATCCCGCGTGGATCCTGGGGTTGTGGAATCTGCGACGCGTGCGCGGCCGGCCTCGAAGAGCGCTGCGCATCACCGCGGATTCCCGGTTTCGTCGGGGCCGACGGCGCGCACGCCGAAGAGATCGTGGTTCCCGTCCGCGCACTCGCACCGCTCGACGAGGTGATCACCGACGAGGCCGGTGTGCTGGTCCCTGTGCTCGCCGGCATCCTGCAGACGATCGTGCGCGCCGACCTGCCCCCCTGGACCAACGTCCTCGTCGTCGGGGACGGGGGCACGGGTCTGATGGCCTCCACGCTACTCGCGCAGTCCGGCTACACCGTCACACTCAACGGCAGACACGGCGACCGCTTCGACGTCGTTCGACGGCACCGCGTCAACTTCGTGCTCACGGCGGACGACGGCGAGAGTGCGTGGCGTCCCGGCCGGATCGGACCGACCCCCATGCGCTACCCCGTCGTGGTCGATGCCAGTGGCAGTGCCGAGGGATGGCAGGACTGCCTGGAGCTCGCCTCACCGGGCGCCACCGTGCTCGTGCTCTCGAGCATGTGCGACGGGATCCCGCGGCCGGTCGAGCGCGTGCAGGAGAAGAGCCTGCGTCTGATCGGCGTGCGCGAAGGTCCCGTGGAGCCAGCGATGGCGATTCTGGCGGCCGGCCTGTTCGATCCGACCGAAGTGGTCCGCCGTATCGATTCCTTCGATGACGTGCTGTCCGCCTACGACGCCGCGGACAAGCACACCAACTGGCTGACGATGCTCCGCATGGTCGGCTGAGGATCGCGGGAACCCGACCCGTGGGATCGGGGCCCGCGCCGGACCTCAGCGAGCCGCGATGCGGATCCCGCCGCTTCCCGTGTCGAGGTGCACACGCGCCGCGCCACCGCCGATCTCGAATTCGATCCGGTCGCGCTCCTTCGAACGCACCAGTGCCTCGGCGATGTCGAGGTCGACTCCGCCGCTCGAGGTCTCCGCCCAGACGTGTGCGGATGCCGTCGCCGGAAGGAGCAGGCGGATCGAACCGCTGCCGGTGTCGATCTCGAAGTCCCCGTCGCCCATGCGCGCGAGGTCCACCTGCACCGATCCGCTGCCCGTGTCGACGACGAGTTCGTCGGCCTCGAGCGCCGTGCACTCCACCGAACCGCTGCCGGTGTCGATGGTGACTTCGAAGAAGCTCGACCGATCCGTCTCGACGCTGCCGCTGCCCGTGTCGATCAACAGTCGTTCACCGCGGGCACCGAGCAGCGTGACGCCGCCGCTTCCGGTGTCGATTTCCACACTTCTGCCGTCGATGTCGCGGGCATCGACGTTCCCGCTCCCGGTGTCGACGTAGAGGTCGCCGCTCACGCCCGTCACCTCGACGTGGCCGCTGCCCGTGTCGACTTCGAGATCGCCCTCGACACCTCGGGCGAGGATCTCGCCGCTGCGGGTCGCCAGGTCCAGACGCGCGACGACCTCGGAGGCCCGCACCACACCGACGCCGTTGCGGACGGAGAGGCCGGCCTCACGCGGAACGCGGATCGTGACGTCGGCCCACATCTCGGTCCCGTCGCCGCGGCCGCGGACCTCGAGACGGTCGCCGCCGAACAGGCTCCAGCCGCCACCGCCGCCGTCACGGTCCATGCGGACGCGGCCGCGCCCGAGTTCGGGATAGACGAAGCGGTCCTCGTCGGGAAAGTGGACGGTGAGCCGGGCCCGACGCCCGTCGTCCGTTTCGAACTCGACCCGGTCGACCGCGGCGTCGGAGCCGCGAACCTCGACGAGCACCTCGAAGCCCGAACCGTCGTGGCCCTCGACCGTGACGGCACCGATGAGGTTGGCCACGCTCAAGGACTCGGCGTCGAAGCGGAAGGTCTCCTCGAACTCCTGCGCCCACACCGGACCGTGGGTCAGGGCCAGGAAGAGGACGACGGCGAGCACGGGCCGCACCGGGGATCTGTGATCGGTGAACATAGTGGCCTCCGCAGGGGAAAGGGGGAAGGGTCGCGCGGGTCCGTGCCGGGGACTTTGCGTCGACCTGTGTCCATTGGAACGTCCCGAACCCGTGGAGAGTTGCATTGTGCCTCCGAGATTGTGCATTCCCCAGCGGGGCGGGCCCATCGGCTCGCCCCGCTCGTTTCGGCCCTCAGAACGCGTACTTCAGCTCGTGTCGGCGGTTCACCGGCAGTTCCCGTGTCTCGATCCTCCGCTCGTAGT